>DASVHB010000048.1:0-18964 GCA_036379195.1 Pirellulales bacterium | reverse complement strand
ACCAGCACTATGGCGGCAGTCATACCATTGGCCGGCTCCGCTTGTCGGCAACGAGCTCGCCCCGTCCGGTACGGGCGGCCGGTGTCGAAGCACTGCCGAAAAATGTTGCCGATGCGCTGGCCGCCGATGCCGCGGCGCGCGGCGACGAGCAAAAGCGGGCGATCGAAGCCCATTACCGCACGATCGCCCCGCTGTTGAAGCCGCTGCGCGATAAGGTGGCGGCGCTCGAAAAACAAAAAGACGGCATCCTTAAGTCGTCCCCCACGTCGATCGTTTCGATGTCGGTCGAGCCGCGCATGGTGCGCGTACTGCCGCGCGGCAATTGGCTCGACGATTCGGGCGAAGTGATGTCTCCGGCCACGCCGGCTTTTTTGCCCGGCCTCGGCGTACACGATCGTCGCCCCACCCGGCTCGACCTGGCCCGCTGGTTTGTCTCGCGCGACAACCCGCTGGTGGCCCGCGTGTTTGTCAACCGGCTGTGGAAGCTGTGTTTCGGACAAGGCATTGTGCGGACGCTCGACGATTTCGGCACGCAAGGCGCCTGGCCGCTGCACCCCCAGTTGCTCGATTGGCTGGCCGTCGAATTCATCGAAAGCGGTTGGGACGTGAAGCACATGCTGCGGCTGATGGTCACTAGCAGCGTTTACCGACAATCGTCCGATGCGCCCGCCGCGCGCCAGCGCGACCCCGGCAATCAATGGCTGGCTCGGCAAAACCGGTTTCGGCTCGATGCCGAGATGGTGCGCGACAACGCGCTGGCGGTGAGCGGCCTGCTCTCGACCAAAATCGGCGGCCCCAGCGTCAAACCCTATCAACCCGTTGGCTACTGGATGCACTTGAACTTTCCCACGCGCGAGTGGTCGCACGATCAGGGCGAGAACCAATATCGCCGCGGACTGTATACCTGGTGGCAGCGGACGTTTTTGCACCCCAGCTTGCTGGCCTTCGATGCCACCAGCCGCGAGGAGTGTACCGTCGAGCGGCCGCGCTCGAATACGCCGCTACAAGCGTTGGTGTTGCTGAACGACCCGACCTACGTCGAGGCCGCCCGCGCGTTCGCGGCGCGCGTTCTTGTCGAAGCGCCCGCCGATACCCCGGCGCGAATCGCCTTCGCCTGGCGGCGGGCCTTGGGGCGCGACGCCACGCCCGACGAAGTCGGCACGTTGGCGCACCTCTACGAAAAAACCCGGCAGTCATACACCGCCGATTCCGCCGCGGCCGCCGAAGTGCTGCAAAATGGCGAGGCGCCCCCGCCCGCCGCCGACGCCATCGAACTGGCCACCTGGACCGCCCTCTGCCGGGCAATCTTGAATCTCCACGAAACGGTCACACGTTATTAGGCCCTGCCGTGCTCAAACTACTCGTCATCGATGACGAACCGAATATCCGGTACAGCATCGAACAGGTGTTCGCCGGCGGCAAAATCGCCGTACTTACGGCCGAGTCGGCCGACGACGGGCTGCGGCTGGCGGCCGAGCATTCGCCCGACGTCATCCTGCTCGATATTCGTCTGGGCAATCGCTCGGGCCTCGAGGTGTTTCATCAACTGCGGCAGATCGACCCCAAGAGCCTGGTGATTTTTGTCACCGGCCACGGCACCGCCGACACCGCGATCGAGGCGATGAAAATCGGCGCTTACGACTACCTGGTCAAGCCGCTCGACGTGCATCAATTGCGGCAAGTTGTCGAGCAGGCGTTTGGCATCAGCCGGCTGATGCACGTGCCGGCGATCCTCGAAGAAGGCGACCGCCCGCAAGACCGGCCCGACCTGCTGGTGGGCTGCGGCGTGGCCATGCAGTCGGTCTGCAAGCAGATTGGCCGCGTGGCGCCGCAGAATGTCAATGTGCTCATTCTGGGCGAAAGCGGCACGGGCAAGGAACTGGTCGCGCGGGCGCTCTACCATCACAGCCAGCGCGGGCAGGCGCCGTTTCTGGCCATCAACTGCTCGGCCATCCCTGAATCGCTCTTGGAGAGCGAACTGTTCGGTCACGAGCGCGGGGCGTTCACCGGCGCCGAGCGGCGGCGGATCGGCAAGTTCGAGCAGTGCCACAACGGCACGCTGTTCATGGACGAAGTGGGCGACATGGCCCCCAACACACAAGCCAAAATCTTGCGGCTGCTACAAGAGGGACGCTTCGAGCGGCTCGGTGGCAGCGAAACCATTGCCGTCGATGTGCGCGTGATCGCCGCCACCAATCAGAACCTCGAGGCGCTGATCGAGCAGGGGCGCTTTCGCAAAGATCTGTATTACCGGCTGCGCGGCGTGACCATCCACTTGCCGCCTTTGCGCGAGCGGCGCGAGGACATCGCCGAGTTGGCGCACTACTTTCTCTTTCGCTACAACCGGCAGATCGGCACCTCGGTGCAATCGATTTCGCCGGCCGCCTTGGAACTGTTGCAGCAGTATTCGTGGCCGGGCAACGTGCGCGAATTGCAAAGTGTAATTCACGAGGCGCTGATTGTTTCGGCCGGACCCACCATTTTGCCCGAGTTTTTGCCCGCTGAGCTGCATAGTGGACAAGGTGTGCTGCACAGCGGGCAGGGCGCCGCGCCCGCGCAGGCCGTACCGCATTCGGAAGAAGTGGTCGACTGGCAGCGATTGCCGCGGCTGATGGAAACCTGGCTTGCCGCCGGCGAGACCGATCTTTATCGCCGCGGCCTGGAACATTTCGACCGGCTGGTGATCCGCCGCGCGATGGATCAGGCCGGCGGCAATCAGGCCCGCGCCGCCGAAACCTTGGGGCTTAGCCGTGTCACTCTGCGGGCCAAACTGCGGTCGCTAGGCATGAACGTCGGCAAGGTGCTCACCCAGGCGGCCGACGACGAAGAGTAACTCAACGCATTGCTCTTGCCCGGGCGTGATCTTCAGATCCGGCCACTCCATAAAACGAGACGGGCACGAGTTGCCCGGCGGGCTTGCCGAGCGTGACAAACGCCGCCCCGCGATCGGGCAATTCATCCAGCACTACCAGCGTCACCGCCAGCCGGCCCCACCGCGTGGCGTAGCTGCCCAGCGTTTTGCCGACGTTTCGGTTTAATAAAATGACCAGCGCGCGGTCGAGCGGAAAACCGCCGCCGTCGAGCCGCTCGGCGAGCCGCTGGCCCAGCGACCGGATGCTTGCCGCGCGAACGTCGTTGATTTCGATCGCGAGGCACGCGCCGCGATCGCCGCGGCGGGCCAGACGCAGCGCCGCGTCGATCTGTTCGTCGCTGGCATCTTCCGTCAGCCGACCGACCACGGGCAAGTCCACCAGCGGCAAGATGCCCGGCCGCGGCAAGTAGAACGTACCGCCGCAGAGCTGCACGTGATGGATCGCCAGGCCGAGCACCGTGGCTCGGCCCTGGGCGAGGGGCGCGTGGCTCGTCACGTTGCCGGACAACTTGGGCGACTGCGCGATCCGCCAGGCCAGTTCGCCACCGAGATCGCCATACGCGGTCGTAGCCGGCCGCGCACCGCTCCGGGCAATCTGATAAATCAGCTCACCCACTCCGCCCGAAAAGGTAACAACCGGCGCGGCATCGGCCGGCGAATCATACGGCACTTGCTCCAGGAAATCGGTCGCCACGCCCAGCGATTGCCCAGGTCGTCCGCAGACGATGCTGGCCAGCGCGTCGACGTGAAACTCCAGCAGCGAATTCAGTTCTCCATCGGCCAACAAGTCGCCGGGCTGCCGAACGATGTTCAACCCGTCGAGCAACCGGCGCCCGATCGCCGACAGTCGCGTGATGCGCAGTGTGCCCGCCTCGAATTGCAGATGCCGAGCCCCGATCGCGTAACAACCCACTCGCTCGACGCCCCCGGCTTTGCCCAGGGCGACGTTGGTGGTGCCCCCGCCGATATCGAGATTCAAGAACCATCGGTCGGGTTCCACGAGCGACAAGTCTCGGGCGTTCGCCATGAACGCCAGCCACGACTCCAATGCCGGATCGTCGGCGGTGGCGATCAGCGTTTCGCCGAACCGCTCGTGGACCAATCGCCGAACGATCCCAGCGTTGTCGGCCTTGGCCGCCAGTCCGGTGACAATCGCGCCGCCAGCGGCGACCTGCTGGCCGCTGATGCCCGCGGCTCGCATCCACTGATCGAGCCAATCGGCCAGTCGCGGCGGGTCGAGCGATTCGCCGTCGAACGGGGTGAAGACCGGCTCAGAGCGGTGTTCGATTGTCAGATCGGTGAATTCCGACGCGCGGTCGGCGCCGCCGCGAGCATTTGCCCGAGCCACCACGCCGCTGGTCGTGGTCGAACCAAAATCGAGGCCAATCAGTCGGATCTCGGGCATCGTACGGGAGCAATCAAAGTCGCCTTTCGCTCCGCGCATTGTCGCCTTTCGCTCCGCGAAAGTAGCGCTACCATCCTACAGCCGCGATAGTTCGTGCAATCGTTCGGTGGCTCAGGCGGAGACTTGGCGACGCCCGGTTGGTAATTCGCCGGGGCATCGGCGAGCCTCTGCCCCAGCCACCGGCCTGCCTCAAGTCGCCGTTCGCGCAGCGAAAGACGACAATGGTCGCCCAAAGTACTCATGGCCCCAATCGATTAAAATACTCATCCGAAGCGACAATGGCCGCGGCTAATTGCTGGTCCGACACGCCGGCGTTCAGCGAGGCCGTGCCGGCCGACAGTGCCGTGGCATCCGCCGGCCTGCCCAGATACTCCGAAAAGAACGTCTGCACCACGTTCTGGCGATATTCGTTGGTGGTGAGCACCTGCTCCACCACCATGGTGCGGGTGGCCCCCGCCGACAGCTCATTCGCGATGGCCGCCAACGCCGCCGGATCGACCGACCGGCCAAGCAGGTCGTGGTAGATGCCATCGGCAAAGCCGTTGACCGTGCCGCCGTGATTTTGCAGATATTCCTGCGAACCGACAATCAGCGCCGTTTCTTCCTCGATGGTGCCGCCATGCAGCAAGAACAGCCCCATGGCGTTGGCCGCCGCCGGTTCAGCCGCTCGGCCGAGATAACGCTGATACAACGTCTGAACTTCCTGCACGTGGAACTCGTTGCTGGTCACGATGGCCTGCACGAATTCCTCGTGCGCCATGCCGTGGTAGAGCAGGTTCGCCCACAGCAGCAGCGATTGCGGATCGGCGTCGCGCTTCAGCAGATCGCGATACACCTGGTTGACAAACCGCTCGACCGTGTTGCCCACGAGCTCCGGGAAGGCTGAGGACTTGGCGGAATTGAAATTGGCGTCGCCGGCGTATACCGCCGTAATCGACCGGTTGCCGATCGCCAGCGACGAGGTGGTGAACGATGCCTGCTGTTGACCATTCACGGTGGCCAGCGTGGCCGAGCCGATCTGCGTGCCGCCGTCGAAGAAGTTGACGGTGCCGCTGGGCGTGCCCGCCCCCAAAACGGTCGGCGCCACCGTGGCGGTGAAGGTGATCGGTTGCCCGAAGAAGATCGCGTTGACCGGCGCACTGAGGCTCACCTGCGATAGGGCCTGGCCGATGGTTTGCGTGAGCAAGGGCGACGTGCCGCCATTGAAGTTGCCATCGCCGCTATAGGCGACCGAAATCGAATGCGGGCCAATCGACAGCGACGACGTGGTAAAGGTGGCCTGCTGTTGGCCGTTGACGGTGGAGATGGCGCCTGTGCCGATCTGCGTAACGCCGTCGAAGAAGTTGACGCTGCCCGTCGGCGTGCCGTTGGCCCCCGCCTCGCCTACCACGGTGGCGGTGAAGGTCACGGGCTGGCCGAACGCCGCCGGATTGGCCGACGACGTGACGTTGCTGGTCGTGTTGGCTTTGACGGCCGTCAGCACGACGCTGTTGGCGTTGTAAGTGATGGCAAACTTCTGGCCGTTGATAATGATGCTGGCGCCTTGCGCGAACGTGCCGGTGAGCGCGCCGGTCGATTGCACGATGGTCAACGCCGTGCCCAAGGCGGGCGTGCTGCTCATGGCCACCGTCAGGTTCGCGCCGCCGAGATTGACGGTGCCGCTCACATTCAGCAAATCGCTGCTGCCGCCGTTGATGTCAACGTGCATGGCGGTGGCCGAGTTCATGGCCACGCTGCCGCTGTTGAGCGTGCCCAGTGTGTCTCCCGGCGAAATAGTGCCGCCGGTGGTCGTAATCGTGCCCACCGTGCCGACGCCGCCCAGTGTGCCGCCGCTGAGAATCGTGCTGCCGATGCTTCCATCGACCAGCACGGTGCCGCTGGCGACGGTGGTGCCGCCGCCGTAGGTATTGGTTCCCGCCAGATCGAGCGTGCCCGCCCCGCTGTTGCTCAAGGCGCCGCTGCCGCTGATGTCGCCGCTGATCGTCAATTGTGCGCCGCCCGCCACGGCGAACGATTGATTGCCGCTGAGCACCAAGGGCAGCGCGATCGTATTGGTGCCGGCGGTGTTGCTGGCGTTGATGCCCGCGGTCAGCGTCAGCGAATTGGTGCCACCCAGGCTATAGCCGCCCGAAGCACCTGAAAAAGTGATCGAGTTCACCGTCAGCCCGGCCAGATCATCGGTGTTGGCAAGATGAGCGGCGCCCGCGGGAAAGGTCAGGCTATCGCCGTTGCCGGGCACGGCATTGGGGTTCCAGTTGGTGCTGGTGCTCCAATTGGCGTCGGTGGCGCCCGTCCAGCTCAGCGCCGAGAGAACGAGCCGGCTTTCAAGACATTCGAGATGCCGATCGATTGCGGGGCGTCGCACGACGGGGCGGCAAGAGTTCGAGGTGCGTTTTTTCTTCTTTCGCCAGGAGAACCAGGGCATAAGCGCGTATCCGAAGAAAGGTCTTAAGGGTGCACGAAAAGGGCCATCTTAGGGCAGCCGCCGCACCGCTGGCAACTGCCGCGGCGGCAAACCGAGTGTGCCCAAGCCGCGGCGATGCGCAAGGTGCCGATGGCGTTGAGTTTGCCGCGCTCGCCGCCCGGTTTGCCTTCTTTTCGGCGAGTTTGCGGAAATGGCGGGTCGGCCGGTCGCGCCATTGCGCTTGTCCGAAATGCCGGTTTGCCGTACTATGTCGCGTCGATAACGGGCCAGGGAAGGCCCAAGAATCAGATTCAGGGAGGATACAGCGCATGGCGTTGAACGTGCTGGTGACCGGCGGAGCTGGTTATCTGGGGTCGGTGTTGGTGCCGGCGTTGCTTGACGCGGGGCACACTGTGACCGTGCTCGACAGTTTTCTGTTCAATCAGAACAGCCTGCTGGAGTGCTGCGCCAGCCGGCGGTTTTCGGTCATCCGCGGCGATTGCCGAGAGCCGAGCGTGCTGATGCGCGGGCTGCGCCAGGCCGACCTGATCATTCCCTTGGCCGCCATCGTGGGCGCGCCGGCCTGCGCCGCCGATCCCACCGCCAGCCGTTCGACGAACCTCGAAGCAGTTAAGCTGCTCTTGGAGCGCCGCTCGCCCGGCCAGCGCGTCATCTACCCCACCACCAACAGCGGCTACGGCATCGGCGAGCAAGGAAAGTTTTGCACCGAAGAATCGCCGCTGCGGCCTATTTCGCTCTACGGCGTCACCAAGGTCGAGGCCGAGCGGGCCGTGCTCGACGCCGGCAACTCGGTCACCTTCCGCCTGGCCACCGTGTTTGGCATGTCGCCGCGGATGCGCATCGACCTGCTGGTGAACGATTTTGTCTATCGGGCCGTAAACGACCGCACCGTGGTGGTCTTCGAAGGGCACGCCAAGCGCAACTACATTCACGTGCGCGACGTGGCCCGCGCGTTTTTGCACGCCATCGACCACTTCGACACCATGCGCGGCCAGCCCTACAACGTGGGCCTGAGCAACGCCAACCTGTCGAAGCTAGAACTGTGCGCCAAGGTGAAGTCGCACCTGCCGCAGTTTGTGTATCTCGAAGCCCCGGTGGGCGAAGACCCCGACAAACGCGACTACATCGTCTCGAACGCCAAGATCGAACGAGCAGGTTTCCGGCCCGCCTATTCGCTCGACGACGGCATCGCCGAGCTGATCAAGGGCTATACCGTGTTGAAAAACGGCCGCTACAGCAACGTGGGATGAATCTGATGCTCGAGAGGTTTTACCGATCTCTCTACCGCATTCGTCGCGTGGAAGAAGAGATTGCCCGCGTCTATCCGCACGACAAAATCAAAAGCCCGGTCCACCTGTCGATCGGGCAAGAGGCCATTGCCGTGGCCGTGTGTGAGGCATTGGCCGCCGACGACGTGGTGTATGGCACCTATCGTGGGCACGCCATGTACCTGGCCAAAGGCGGCGACCTGCGGCAAATGATCGCCGAGCTGTACGGCAAGGCCACCGGCTGCACGCACGGCCAGGGCGGTTCGATGCACCTGATCGACCCCGAGGCCGGCGTGATGGGCACCTCGGCCGTGGTGGGCACCACCATCGCCAACGCGGTGGGCCACGCCTATGCCCTGAAATACCGCCGCGGCAAGGCGATCGTGGCCAGCTTTTTTGGCGACGGGGCCACCGAAGAGGGCGTGTTTCACGAGAGTCTGAACTTCGCGGCGCTCAAGCGGCTGCCGATCGTGTTTATCTGCGAGAACAACTCGTACGCCATCCACACGCACCAGTTGCGGCGGCAGGCGCAGGCCAACATTGCCGAGCGTGCAAGAGCGTATGGCATGCCCGCCGAGCGGCTCGATCAGGACGTGCTGCGGCTGCACGAGTGTGTGAAGGCAGCGGTCGAAGCGATGCGGGTGGGCGAGCCGGGGCCGTTTTTCTTCGAGTGCAAAACCTACCGTTGGAAAGAGCACGTCGGGCCGGCGGAAGATTATCAATTGGGCTATCGCATGCGGCAGGAGGCCGAACCGTGGTTGGCCGACGACCAGGTGGCGCGGCTGGCTGCGATGATCGACCCCGAACATCGTCGGCAGATCGAAGGCGAAGTGGAGTGCGAGATCGAAGTGGCCTTCGCGTTTGCCGAAGTCAGCCCCGAGCCGAAGCCGGAAGTGCGGTCAGATGATGCCCTTCGTAGGGCGGGCGCTGCCACTTCTGTGTCTTCCGCGCGGATGGTTCATGACAGAAAGATTGCTGACAGAAAAATGCCAAGAACCAGCCTGCGCGCGGCAGCCTAGCTTGTACGATTCAAAAGTGCCCTCATGGTGAGCATGGTAGTCCGGCGCGTTAGCGAGGGAAAAAAGGCATCCCGACGCAAAAGTGAGAGTTAGCCAGCCGCGATCCTTGCTTACGCGTCGGGCTTCCGCGGCGCATCAATCATCCGTAGTGAAAACGAATTGCGAACGTCTTGCGGCTGTTCTTCTTTCTATTTTTCTGTCCATCATCTTTCTGTCATTCCCATGCAGGCGCGCACCAAAACCGGCTCGAACCGACGTAAAATCCGCATCGACGCGCCGCACGCCTTGCCCGAGCCGCTGATGCGAAGCAGCCGGCCGGCGCCGATGGTCGAGGCGACTCGCCAGCTCTCCTATGTGGACGCCATCCGCGAGGCCACCGAGCAAGAAATGGAGCGCGACGACGCGGTCATTTTGTTCGGCCTCGATGTCGACGATCCCAAGGCGATCCAAGGCACGACGCGGGGCCTGGCAGCCAGATTCGGTCCCGAACGCGTGTTTGGCACGCCGCTGTCGGAAGACGCCATGACGGGCGTGGCCATCGGAGCGGCCCAGGCCGGCCTGCGGCCGATCCATGTGCACATCCGCATGGATTTTTTGATGCTGGCGATGAACCAGCTTGTCAATGTCGCGGCCAAGACTCGCCAAATGTATGGCGGCAGGGCTTCGGCGCCGCTGGTCGTGCGGGCAATGATTGGCAAAAGCTGGGGCCAAGGCGCCCAGCACTCGCAAGGGCTGTATTCGTTTTTTATGCATGTGCCGGGATTGAAGGTCGTTGCGCCCACCACGCCCTACGACGCCAAAGGCTGCCTGATTGCCGCGGTGCGCGACGACGACCCGGTGATCTATGTCGAACATCGGCTGCTGCATTTCCAGTCGGGACCGGTGCCCGAGCAGCTTTATTCGGTGGCGCCCGGCAAAGCGCGTATCACCGCGACGGGCGACGACGTGACGCTGGTGGGCATCTCGCACATGCAGCTCGAATGTCTGCGGGCCGCGCGTTACCTGGCCGATGCGGGCATTTCGGCCGAAGTGATCGACCCCATCTGGCTGGCGCCGTTGGATATCGACACCATCGTCGAGTCGGTGGCCAAGACGGGCCGGTTGTGCGTGGTCGATAATGGCTGGACGATTTGCGGCGCGGGTTCGGAGATCGTCGCGCAGGTCGTCGAACGGCTGCAAGGGCGCGTCGCCGTCGCGGTACAGCGGCTGGGCTTTGCTCCGGTGACTTGCCCCACCGCCCCGGCGCTGGAAGCCGAGTTTTATCCCAACGCCCGCACGATCGCCTCTGCCGCGTATGGCATGGTGCGGGGCGAGCACTGGCTGCCGGAAGAGCGCGGTGACTTGCGCGAGGTGGCGTTCACAGGGCCGTTCTAAGCGCTCCATCGGTTTTCGCCGAGCGGAGCCCTTGCGATGCCCGTCTCATCGGCCGTCTTTTGGCGACGTTCGACACTTGGGCATGAGCGTACCAAAGTGCCTAGGGGGGACAGTTGCATTGACTCGGCAGGCGTTGGCGACGTATCATCCCGCCCCGCATTCCACGTCTTTCGAGGATTTCCCGCTTGAACCACGCTTTACAGGCCATCCGGTGTGCTCCGCGCCGGTTGTCGCCCGCCGATCGCAGGGCGCATCTGGTGGGCATCGCCGACGTGGGAATGCAGGCCCTGGCCGAACTACTGACGGCCGAAGGCTGGCTCGTCACCGGTTCCGATGCCGCCGAGCCGCCGCATTGGCTGTGGAGCATGGGGGTCCGCACCTTTCGCGGATACGCCGCGGGCAATGTCGATTCGGCCGCCGATCTGCTGATTTACAACGACGCGATCGAGCCACACCACGTCGAACGCCAGCAGGCGGCCGAGCGAGGCATTCGCCAATTTAGCCAGGCCCAAATGCTGGGCGAATTGATGACCGGCCGCGTTGGCCTGGCCGTGGCCGGCACGCACGGCAAGAGCGCCACCACCGCCATCGCGGCGTCGATCTTATCTGCCGCGGGGTTGGATCCAACCGTCGCGAGCAGTGGCACGCCGCTGGCGGCGAATTCGGGAGCACGGCCGGGCCGTGGCCGGCATTTCCTGGCCGAGGCCTGCGAAGATCGCCATGAGTTTCTGCACCTTGCACCGCGAGTCGCCGTGATCTTGGGAGTTGACGGCGCCGGTGTTGGCGGTGTCGAAGCGGCAAACGCTCTCGAATCGGCCTTCGGGCAATTCGCCCGCCGGCTGCCTGCGAATGGCGTCTTGGTCGTCAACGGCGACTGCCCGACCGCGCGGCGTGTGGCCCAGACCGCTCGATGCCGCCTGGTGACATTTGGCCTCGAACCACGATCCGACTGGCAGGCCCAGTGGCTGCATGCCGACAGTGGGCGATACTGCTTTGAAATCGCCGTGGGTGGAAATGTGCTTGGCGAATTTGCGCTGCGCGTGCCGGGGCGGTATCAAGTGGTTTACGCCCTGGCCGCGGCGTGTCTGGCAGGCCAGGTAGGCGCCGACACGGAAGCGATCCGCGTCGGCATTCATCGCTTCACCGGGCTGAAACGCGAGCTGGAACGGGTCGGCTTCTGGCAGGGAGCGGTTTGGTTCGACGACGATGCTCGCCACCCGGCAGAGATTCGATCTGCCCTGGGCGCCGTCCGCGAGATGTTCCCCAACCGCCGTATTTGGTGTATCTTTCAGCCTCAGCAGGTCTCAGCTACTCGCCGTTTGCTCGACGAGTTGGCTGGCAGCCTGCGAAACGCCGATCGATTGGCGATTGCCGAGGTGATCGAGGCGCGTGAAACCCCGCCGGCTGAAACCCGCGTGGCGGCCGCCGACCTGGCCGAGCGGGCGCGCGCGCTAGGCGCCGAAGTAATCTGCGAGCATCGTCTCGAAGACATTTTCGAGGCGGTGCGCTCGGCGGTTCGCGGCGGCGACATCCTGCTCACACTGGGAGCGGGCGACATCCGGAACGTTTGGAATGCCTCTACAGGACGACTTCGAAGCTATCGTGCGGCAGGATGAACCCCTGGCCCCGCACACTTGGTTGCACGTCGGCGGGCCGGCGGAGTTCTTTGCCGAACCCCGTAGCGCCGACGAGTTGGCCGCGCTGGTCCGCCGCTGCCGCGACGACGAGCTGCCCGTGAGGATTCTCGGCGGCGGCTCGAACGTCTTGGTGCGCGACGAGGGTGTGCCGGGCGTCGTCATCCGTCTGGCCGATGCCGGCTTTGCCGACATCGAGCGCCAAGGCCGCAGGCTGACGGCCGGCGGCGGCGCCAAGCTGGGCCATCTGATCTCCACCGCCGTGCGCGAGGGGCTGGCCGGCCTCGAGGCGCTGGTCGGCATCCCCGGCACCATTGGCGGCGCCCTGCACGGCAACGCCGGCAGCCGGGGCGGCGACGTGGGCCAATGGACGAGCCGGGCGACCGTGATGACCGCCGCCGGCGAAATCGTCGAACGTGCCCGCGACGAGCTGGTGTTTGCCTATCGCCAAAGCAGCCTGGACGAGCTGGTCATTTTGTCGGCCGAGTTCGAGCTGGATGAAGAAGATCCCGACGAACTGACCAAGCGAATGCAAAAACAGTGGATCGTGAAGAAAGCCAGCCAGCCGCTGGGGCATCAAAGCGCCGGCTGCATCTTCAAAAACCCCAGCGGGCTCAGCGCCGGCGTGTTGATCGACGACGCGGGATTGAAGGGCACGCGCGTGGGCGGCGCCGAAGTCAGCGATCGACACGCCAATTTTATCATTGCCGAAGCGGGCGCCACCTCGCACGACGTGCTGCGGCTGATCGACCTGGTGCGCAGCCGCGTGGCCGACCGCTCGGGCGTGGAACTCGAACTGGAGATTGAAGTCTGGTAGCGCATGGAGGCGCATCGATGAACGCGGCAACTCCCGTCAAACCGAATGAAATCCAAGCGACCGCCAAACCGGCTCGCGCGGCCAAGCGCCGACCGCTGCGTCGGTTGGCGGCCGCCGGCTTGCTGCTGGCGGCGCTGGCCAGCGGCGGCTACGCGCTGTGGTGCGCCGTGCGCGAGCATGTCGTTGCGTCGGAGCAATACGAGGTAACCGCCGACAGCGTTACCATCACGTCGCCGCCCGACTGGATTCGCAGCGACGTGAAAGCCGAAGTCGTGCGCGACGCCAGTCTGGAAGGCCCGCTTTCGATTCTGGACGATCGGCTCTCACGGCGGCTTTACGAGGCGTTCGAGGCGCACCCCTGGGTGGCCAAGGTCGAACGCGTGATGAAGCGCCCGCCCAACGCGGTGGAAGTCGAGCTGGTGTATCGCCGGCCCGTGCTGATGGTGCAGGTGCCGGGCGGTTTGTTGCCGATCGACGCCGAAGGCGTGCAGCTTCTGACCCGAGACTTTTCGCCGCTCGAAGCGGGCCGCTATCCGCGATTGACCGAAATCGAAGTCGCCACGGGTCCGCCCGCCGGTACGCGCTGGACCGACCCGCGCGTGGTGGCCGCGGCGCGGTTGGCCGCCGTGCTCAGCGACGCCTGGGAAGAGTTGGGCTTGCACCGTATCGCGCTCGATGCCGAAGGGCCGGCCACGTCGGGCAACCTGTTTGAGTTCGACCTGTACACCAAAGACGGCACGCGCATTCGCTGGGGCGCCGCGCCCACCGCCGAAGAAGCCGAGCAAAAAGCCGCCGCCGAAAAACTCGCCCGGCTGCGAAAATATCACGCCGATCGCGGCAGCCTCGAAGGCCCGCGCGGCCCGCAACAGATCGACCTGCGCCAAAGCGGAACGTAGACAGTCGCCTTCTGAACGGCGTGGCGCTTGGAAGCCCGACGCGTTAGTCCGCATCGCGCACGTTCCCCCGGAGCCGCCGAACAGCGCGCCCCACACTAACCCGACGCGCAAGCGAGGCAAGTTCAATGGCGATCCTCGCTTGCGCTTCGCGCTTGGTGTGAACGGGTGCGCAATGCGGGTTAGCGAAGAAAAGACGGCCGCCAACCGTCGCTCGCGGATCGGACTGCGGGGACGGATCGCGAAGCCCGGCTACAGTAGCCCGGGATACGAAAGCTGCCCCTCGCGCCAGCGGGCAAACTCGGTCATGGCGTGCGGCTTGGGCCGGCCGGCGCCCATGATGTCGTACACCGACCAGCCGCGCACAATCATCGCGTCGGCAATCAAGCGGCGATGGCAGCGCCAGGGAACCGCCTCGGAACACATGATCGCCGTCCGCCGCCGCTGGGCCAGCTCGATCAATTCGGCCAGGGCGGCGGCAAACGGCGGGGTGGTCATGTAATCGGCGTAGCGATTAAACGAATCGACGCGCCAGGCGGTGTTCGGCGAGTCGGCCAACCGCGTCGAGCGCCGGCCGCCCAAATCTTCGAGGTGGCGGTAGGCGATACCTTGATCGCTCAGCGCTTGCTCCAAGGCGTCGCGATTGAAGTGCGGATGCTTCCGCGAGCCCGGGTAGCGTCGCACGTCGGCGAGCAACTCAATCTCGGCACCGGCCAACAAGCTCAGCAGCTCGTCGAGCGAGCGATTCGAGTGGCCGATCGTCCAGAGTTCGTGCGGCATAGCAACCGACCACATCAAGATGCGTTGGCAAGCTGGCAACGCATTTCAATATCCTAAAAGCGCCCCCGTGCGGCAAGGATGCCGCGACTCATCGCCCGTTCGGTCATTGTCTGGCTTCAGGACGGAGACCTCCGGCCTCTGCCAAATCTGCCGTGGTGAGATGATAGATATAAATCGAATAGCCGGCCATCGCCGCCGGCTCAAACCGGCGGAAATAGCTGTAGTACGCGCGGTCGAGGAATGGCTTGTTCCCGATGCCATCGCTGACAATATGGGGATAACCGTAAAGAAAATTGACGCTGACCGCGTACCAGCCTGGCTGAAGATCCGGCGGCACGTCCGCAATCGCGGCGCGGTCTTCGGGCACACCCGCCGCCCGCGGCGGCAGGTCGGCCGACGTTTTGGCGGCCCCACGACCGTTGGCTTGTCGAGCATGAACAGCCGGCGTTCTCCAAGACGATCCGCCCGCCGTCGTGGGGCTTTGGGCCGTGGCGGCTCGACGTGCCGCTGATCCTGGTTTATTCCGCCGAACAGCGATCGGCGGCGGTCGCACACGCGGCGCAATGATTCGCATCGTGCGAAGCACAGCCGGGGCGGCTGTGCCACACCCATATCCCATACCAAGCGCGAAGCCTAAGCGAGGACGAGAACCCAACTTAACCTCGCTTACGCTTCGGGTTAGTATGGGGCGCGCGGTTTGGCGCGCCCGGGGGCCCGGGGGCGGGTGCGCATGGCGGGCTAGGAACCGCCCAGGTGGCCGGCAACGGTGAAGGAGATCGGCTGCGATTGGAATGACAAATCGACGGCTTCTCCGCGCGCCATGCGTAGCATGAGGTCGGCCAGGTTTTGCCGGCAGAGCGCGCGCAAGCCGAGGTACGAAGTCGTCAAGCGAGGGTTGATTTCGATGACCACATCGTGGCTGCCGCTGGCATCTTCGCCGAGCACCAGGTCGATGCCCAAGTATCCTCGCACTTCGCCCAGCGCTGCCGCGACGCGCCGGGCCAGCCGGCGCGCTCGCTCGGCCTGAGGTGCGGCCAGGGGCACGCGGCCGCCGAGATATCGCAGCCGGCCATCTTCGCTCAGCCGTTGCCGGCAAGCGGGCAGGTCGATGCATCCCCGCGGTCCGCCGAGCAGAACCACACTGGCCGGCAAGCCCCGGCAAAATCGTTCCAGCCGCCCGGCGATGCCCACCGGCAAACATGGCGGTTCCGTCGCATTGCGAACCAGCATGACGCCTTGCGAGCCGGCGCCGTCGCGCGGTTTCCAAACGGCGGGATACGAGAAGTCGCGCGGCCAGGCGTCGCCGGAATCTAACGATCTTCCCTCAGGCGTCGGCACGCCCGCGGCGGCGAGATGTTCGATGGTGCGCTGCTTGTCGCTGGCCAAGGCGACAAGCTGTGGCGATGGCCCGAGCAGCCGCCCGCCAACTTGCTCAACGCGACGACATCGGTCGAGCAAAATGCCATCGATTTCCGGCGCGATGACAACAGACCAATTCGCGCTGCCCGCGCAAGCGTCGAATTGTCGCTGATGTTCTTCGGCGCTGGCTACCTCGATCACGCGGCAGCCAGCAATTTGCCACGTCTCGGCACGGGCGTCGCGCAGGCAGGCGACCCGCACGCCGTCGAGGGCGGCAAAATCGGCGGCCAGCGCCTGGATCATTGCCCGACCTTCGACGGCCAACGACGGCGGCACCGCGTTGCCTGCTTGCAGCAGCCCGCCGCCGGTCAGGTGCTCATACACGAACAGCTTCATCATTCGATTTTGGAGAATTCGCTCAACAAGCGTTCCGCCGCCGGCGTGCCATCACCACGCTAGACAGCCGCTTGCGACCGCTTCAGAATAGGCGGTTCGAGCCCATTGCAAAACAACCGGCGGCCACTATGTCGATTGACCTTGTCTGCGCGGGTTGCTCCCGATCATTGCGAGCGCCTGACGAACGAGCTGGAAAAAGCATCCGCTGCCCGCATTGCGAGGCCATCAACGATGTGCCCGTGCCGGGCGAGTCGATCGTCGAGGCCGAATTGGTGGGCCCTCCCGCGCCATTGGGCGACGATCCGGCAATCCGCATGCTGTTGCCCGTCGGCCGCTCGGGCTGGGCGATTGCCGCCGGCTATTTTGGGTTGTTCTCGGTGCTTTGTTTTCCAGCCCCCATCTCCATCCTTCTGGGCGTCATCGCAATCGTGCATCTTCGCCGCAACCCCAAACTGCACGGAATGGGCCGAGCGATTTTCGGATTGGTGATGGGGATACTGGGCTGCATCCCTCTGGTGATGATGCTGTATAGCATGTGCGTTCAGTGGACGCGTTGACGCGCGAGCATGGAATTTAGTTACCAGGCCGACATTGCAATTCTCGGCGCCGGCTTCGGCGGCAGCCTGACGGCTTTGCTGGTCAGACAGCTCGGGCTGCGACCGCTGCTGGTCGAGCGGGGCACGCACCCCCGATTCGCCTTGGGAGAGTCGGCCACGCCGCTGGCCGACCTGGTACTGGCCGATCTCGCTCGGCGCTACGGTCTGCCTCGGCTGGCGCCTTTGGCCGAGTATGGCTCGTGGCGCACGACCTATCCGCAACTGGTGTGTGGGCTGAAGCGTGGATTCAGTTACTACCATCACGAAGCGGGGCAGCCCTGGCGTCCGCAAGCGAAGCATGGCAACGAGCTGCTGGTGGCCGCCAGCCTCGCCGCCGACGATGCCGATACGCATTGGCTCCGCTCGCAGTTCGATCAATTTCTGCTCGACGAGGCGCGGGCCGCCGGCATACCGTATCTGGAACAGACGGAAATCAAACAGGTCTCGGGCGGCCCGCCCTGGGTTTTGTCGGGAACCAGCGGCCAGCGCCCTTGCCGCATCGCCGCGAAGTTGCTGATTGACGCCTCGGGCGAAGGCCGGGCGCTGGCCCGGCTGTTGAACGTTGCCGACCAGCCGAGCCGCTTGCGCACCAACTCACGCGCCGTCTATGGTCATTTCGAACACGTTCGCCGCTGGCGCGAGCTGCTGATCGAGGCCGGCGGCGCCGTCAATGACCAGCCATTCGACTGCGACGATGCCGCCCTGCACCATCTTTTCGACGGCGGATGGATGTGGGTATTGCGCTTCGCCAACGGTGTGACCAGCGCCGGCTGGATGCTCGACCAGAGCCGTTGGCCCTTGGACGCGACGCTCGCGGCGGCCGAGGAATGGGCCGGGCGGCTTGCCCGGTTTCCTTCGATCGAGCGGCAGTTTGCGAATGCTCGACTGGTCGATCCGCCCGGCGGGCTGCGGCGCACCGGCCGCCTGCAACACCGCCTCGACCGCGCCGCCGCGCCGGGCTGGGCCATGCTGCCGACCACCGCCTACACGCTCGACGCGCTGCACAGCACCGGCAACGCTCACACGCTGTCGGGCATCGAGCGGTTGGCGGGCATCATCGAGCGATTCTGGAACAAGCCGGAGCTTGCCAAGGCGCTGGCCGAATACGACCGCGCGGTGCAGGCCGAGATCTCGCGGCTAGACACCCTGGTGCACGGCTGCTATCGAGCGCTGGGCCAGTTCGATGTGTTCGCGGCCTACGCCATGTTTTATTTTGCCGCCGCCCATACCTGCGAGATGCGGCGGCGCGGCGGCGCTAGCCGAACCGGCGGATTTCTGTTGGCCGACGACGCCGCATTCGGCGCGGCACTCGAGGCAGGATATCGCCGGTTGATCGAAATTACGCAACGGGGTCGCGCATCGGAGGCCGACATCCGCGCATTTGAAAAGCAGGTGGCCGCGGCGATTCGGCCATTCAATACCGCCGGCCTTTGTGACCCCGCGCGCGAGAACATGTATCCCTACGTTGTTGCCGCAAAATGATTGGCGCGCGCAATGTCGTCTTTCGCTCCGCGAAAGTAGCTTTTTCTCGGCCGGAAAAGCGCGAAGCTCTCGCCGAGTGAGGCGGCGCCACGCGCGCTACTTTCGCGGAGCGAAAGGCGACAGTCGCGGTTAGGCTTCGATCGCTTGAATGCGCACGCGCGTGAAGAGCTGCCGGTGGCCGGTCTTGCGACGCGAATTCTTGCGGCGCCGCAGCTTTTGAACCACGAGCTTTGGCCCTAGCTCGGGGCCAAGCACCTCGGCTTTGACCACGGCCCCGTCGAGCGACGGCTGGCCCAGCCGCGGGCTATCGCCGCCGACGGCCAATACCCGACCAAAGGTCACCTGCTCGCCCTTTTGCGTGTCGCGGTAATCGACGAGCAGCTCGTCGCCCTCACTCACCCGGTATTGCCGGCCCCCGTCGGCGATGATTGCGTACATCTCAGTTCCCAAGAGAATTCGGTCGCTTGATTCAAGCCCATCAGGATACCAGATGCCGGTGACCACGTCGAGTGGTTTTTAACCCGCTGGTCTCAGAACTGGCATGACGCAGCCCGAACTTTGGCTATACTAGCCCAACTACATCGAGGCCGCACCGCCTGGCACGAGCTGCGCCAGTCGCCGCTCCGCCGGCCACAAGGGTCGGG
>DASVHB010000047.1:0-5800 GCA_036379195.1 Pirellulales bacterium | reverse complement strand
GTGCGTACGCAGGCGATGATGACGAGTGAAGCGAATTGAACGCTTGGCAGAACAGGGGGCCGCTATGAATCGTCGTTTCGCTGGAAACCGTCGCGGCAATGTGCTGGTGCTGACGGTACTGGGCATGATTCCGTTTTTTGCCTTGGTGGCGTTGGCCGTCGACTTGGGAATCCTGTCGCTGGCGCAAACCCAATGCCAGAATGCCGCCGATCTGGCAGCAATGACCGGAGTGCGCACGCTCAACGGCGCGCAAGGCAACAACGCGGCGGCTGCTCCCACCAATGCTCTGAGCATGGCCCACCAGAATACGATTCTGTCGGCGCCCATCGACCCAAGCACGGTGAACATCCAGCTTGGCCGCTACGTGTACGACGCCACCCAGCAGAAGTTCGTGCCGCAAATTCCCGGTCCGCCCGACCAAAACTTCAGCCTGGTGCAGGCCACGGTGCGTTACACCGGCAGCTATGCCTTCGCAAGGGTGCTCGGCCTGAATTCCTATAACTTGACGGCGACCGCTCAGGCTGTGCATCGCCCGCGCGACGTGTGCATTGTGCTCGATTTCTCCGGCTCGATGAACAACGAGAGCGACCTTTGGAATTGCGAAGGCTACTTGGGCAACATGATTGGAACGCCCAACAATACCGAGGGCGTCTTTCCGCTGTTCGGCCATTATTCGTCGATTGGGGCGGCCAACTTGCAACAGACCAGCACCAGCAATTCGCTGGTTGGCGAGTGCAACGTGAGCCAGCCGGCCGCCGGCACGCCCGCCATGGTGAACGACTTCGTGCAAAGCGGCCACGGAATGTCGCCCGGCGTGGCGGCATTCACGAGTCAACCCGACGCATTTGCGACGGCGCCTCAAGGTGACAATTACCTTTTCACCAATCAAAACACCGGCGGCAACTACGCGCACACGGTGGCCGAGGTGACCGGCAGCACCGCGCGCAACAGCAATTTTGAAACGCGCGGATACCAGTATTACACCGGCGAACCGTTGAACGGCTATACCGTTGGCCCACGATACTGGGGCAAAACGTTTTTTCTCTGGCCGCCCGATCCGACCAACGACTGGCGATCGCGGTTTTTCATCGACTCGACCACCGGTCAACCGCTGACCGACAACACCAAGCTGTGGGACTCCAGCGGACGATGGCGGCTGCCTGGCGGCGGCACTTACACGATTAACTACGCGGCCATCCTCAACTGGCTGCAAACCGACGGGCCGAACCCGTTCCCGCCGCAACTGCGGGCGCCCAGGATGCTGTACTACAGCTATCTTCCCAACGATGTGCCGGCCAGTGCCTATAACTGGTCGAATAGCAACACCCAAATCACCGACTCTAGCCAGCGGTTCTGGAAGGAATACATCGACTTTGCCTTGGGCGTTTGGAAAGATCCGACCGGCAACGTGCAGACACCGGGCAATCCCTCGTGCAGCTATGGTCCCGATTTCACCTGGGGCGCCGTGCAGATTTCGTCTCCGCCCGGCGGCGGCAAGTACATGAATTACCTCGACAACCCCAAGCGGCCCCGGCACCGCTTCTGGTTTGGCCCGATGACGATGGTTCAATACATTTCCGACACCGGGTTGGCGCCGGGCACCTTTCACGACATTTCGATGTTCGCCGCCAAGATCGGTATTCAGTCGGCGCTGCAAGATATTCAGACCAACCATCCCAACGACCTGGTGTCGATGATCCTCTTCAGCCGGCCGCATTTTCAAAATGAGTCGGTCGACGCGGGGGCGTTTAACAGCGCTCAATACAACTTGGGCAATGACTACAACGCCATGATGAATGGCTTGTGGTACTCGCCCAATAGCGCTGGCATCGACGTGACCCCGTGGGATGCCAACGGCCTGCAATGCCCGCACGCCCACGGCGACTACGACTCGAACACCTGCTCGAACTATGGGTTTATGCTGGCCCACAACCAGTTTTACAGCAGTTCGGCCCTGGCCTCGCAGGCCAACGGCGGCTCGGGTCGCAAAGGCTCGAACCGGCTGATTATCTTCGAGACCGATGGCATGGCCAACGTGGCGGTCGACTACTCGGGAAGCTGGAACGGGCAGTATTACAACATCGGCGGCAGCACGCCGCTGAACCAATCGAACGCCAACGCGGCCACCGCGGTTACCGATTGCGTGAATCGCTTGACGGCCCTGACAACCGACAATGTCAACGGACCGGGCTTCTCGACACCCAGCAAGCCAGTGATTGTTCACTGCCTGGCGTTTGGCGCCATCTTTCAGCCCGATGCCCCTGCCAGCTATCAATCGCCGGCGGTGAGTCTTTTGCAGTCAGTCTCTAGCGCCGGGCAAACGGTGTTTCCGAGTTCGGCATCCGATCCGGCCAATGGCTACAAATGGGTTGTGGGCGATCTGCCTTCACGCCAAGCTAAGCTGCAGCAGGCGTTTCAAACAATCATGAACAGCACGGTCGGAGTGTCGCTGATTCAGTAAACGACGGCCCTATGCCTTGAGCTGTTCATCGTGTCGCATGCCGCTGGGCGGTTGATCGGCGCGGTGCACGTTGGCCAGCGCTTGTCGGGCGCCGGCGTGTTGCTCGACGTCGTTGTCTTCCCACTCGATCGACACGGCGCCGCTGAAGCCCGCCCGGTTCAGCTCGACAAACAAGGCTTCGGTCGATGTGGCGTCGCGAGCGGTGCCGGCGGTCACAAAATTCCAGCCGTTGTGCTTGTCGCCCATGGGCCGATGCCCGCCCAGCAGGCCGTTGCGGGTATAACCGTCGATGACTTGCACGCCCTTGATGTGGGCGCAGTGGATGCGGTCTCCATAGGCGCGAATGAAATCGACGCCCGACACGCCCTGCCATTCCATGTGCGAGCAATCGAAGTTGAAGCCCGCCGCCTTGGCAAAACCGGCCCGATCGACCGCCGCCAGATACTCGCCAGCGCTGGCGATATCGCCCATCGCGCGTTCGCTGGGATGGCACTCCAGGTCGTACGTCGTGCCATATTTCAAGCAAGCCTGAAAGACCGGCGAGAACCGCTCGACCAGTAACTCCAGACTCACTTGAAACACATCGGGAATCGAGTGGCCGCCAATCGACTTGGGCAGCGGCGGAAACAAAAACCAGTGGCTCCAGCAATGCGCCGGAGATCCGACAAAGCCGGAAACCGGCACCACGCGGTCTTGCAATTGGCCCAGATGGTGCGCCAGCCGCACCGCATTCACCAGCGCGGTGGTTGCCTGGCGTTGAGCGATCTGGCCCACTTCAGCCGGCACAAAGAACGGGTCGGTCCGTGGCGGCTTGTTGCCTGCCGCGCGCCAGCGGCCATAGGCCTCGGCAGCCTCGCCGCCCAGGAACTGCACGGTCTTGGCGCTCGGTTCGTCACCCAGGGCTTGGCCCTGCAAGTGCGCCGCCACCGAAAAAATCTGCAGACCGCGCTGATGTGCCTTGGCCACACGTTCGCCGGCATAAGCTTTGGCTCCCGCGTCATCGGCACAGCGGGCCAGGTCGAGCTCCCAACTGGCTTCTTCCCAGCCATCGAAACCGGTCTTGGCGATCCAATCGAGCCATTGATCTTCGGGCACGTTGCCGAACTGCCCGCGAACCAGCCCAATCTGATGATAGGAATGCTTGCCGTGACGGTGTTCTTTAGTCTGGCGGTGACCCACGGAGCGGCTCCTCGACGGGTTTTAGGTTGAAACGATCCGCAGCATCTTAATCGGTCGAGGGGCTGAAGTCCAACGGCCGAATTACCAGCAACAGCTCGGCCTCACTCCGCTGCCAATGCGTGCCGCGCCAAAAATGCGATGGCAGCTTTCGCAAACGTAATGATCATCGCGCCAGCGATAGGTCTTCGGCGGGAGCCGGGCATTGCCAAACGGTGCCGCGGCGCGCTATGTTCGAGGCATGCCGACATCTGAACCGCCGCTTGCCCGCGTCCGAGTGCTCGCCTTCGTCGACGAAGTCTACGAAGATCTCGAGCTCTGGTATCCCAAGTTGCGCCTGAAAGAGGCGGGCGCCGAGGTGGTCGTGGCCGGACCGGCCGCCGGTCAGAAATACGCAGGCAAGCACGGCTACCCTTGTATTTCGGACGCGGCGATTGCCGACATGCGGGCCGCGGAGTTCGACGGCGTGTTGCTGCCGGGCGGCTTCATGCCCGACAAACTGCGCCGCGACGCCAAAGTGCTTGAGCTGGTCAGGCAGTTCGCCGAGTCGGGCAAGCTGGTGGCGGCCATTTGCCACGGAGGATGGATTGCCATCTCGGCGGGTGTCTACCGCGGTGTGCGCGTCACCGGCTCGCTGGGCATCAAAGACGACCTCGTCAATGCCGGCGCGGTGTGGCAAGACGCCTCGGTGGTGGTCGACCGGCATTTTGTCTCCAGCCGCAAGCCCGACGACCTGCCTGATTTTTGCCGCGGCGTCCTCGAAGTGCTCACCCGGCAGCTTTCCGACAGCGGCGGCCGACAAACGCCGTAGCATCGAGCGTTTTGGTTCGCGGAGCAATTCCGATTTTTTGCCCGGACGTGTGGCAACGCATGCCGTGAAAGGCGGCAATACCCGACGCGGGCCGCAGCCAAAATGCGCGCCGCCGAGCCCGAATTCCTTCCCGGAGCTTCGTCGTAACTGACCCGCCAGACTTGCTTTGGGTCGGATAGCACCGGCAAGAACAGCCCCCGCAATGGGCGCTGGCACGCCAATCGCTTTGGCAAACCTGCCAAGACCGCCGGCAGGGTCGAAGCGGTACCTTGCGGCGAGCGATCGCCCGCAGCCTCAGCATGGGTCGAGCGGTTGCGATCGAGGCGGTCATTGTCCTTCTGGAGCGGCTGTTGGCCATGTCACGAACAATCCGAGGCAGCGCAGCGCCGCGCATTGCACTCATCGCCGGATGGTTGATCGTTTCAGGCGCCGCATGCGCGTGTGCGCAGGAAGCCCCGGCCGCTGCCGCGCCGTCGGTCGAGACGCGCCTCGCCGACTTGAAAATAGCGGCCGACACCGTCTGGGTGTTGATTACCGCGATGCTCGTGTTTTTTATGAACCTGGGCTTCGCCTGCGTCGAGTCGGGCTTTTGCCGTCAGAAGAACTGCGTCAACATCCTTTCAAAGAATTTTGTCGTTTTCGCCGTAACTTCACTCGCTTTTTGGCTGCTTGGTTTCGGGCTGATGTTTGGCAACGGCACGCCCTATGTCGGCCAAGAAGGGCTGTGGATGCTTGAAGGCACCGACACCAGCCCGGCCACCGCCGATTACAGCGGCGCCTATCGCGCCTTGAACTATGCCGGCGTGCCGCTGTGGGCCAAGTTCTTTTTTCAGCTTGTGTTTGCCGGCACGGCCGCCACGATTGTCTCCGGCGCGGTCGCCGAGCGGATCAAATATCACTCGTTCATCCTGTTCAGCGCCATCATGGCGACGGCCATCTACCCGGTGGTAGGGCATTGGATCTGGGGCGGCGGTTGGCTCGCGCAGCGCGGCTTTTTGGACTTCGCCGGCTCGACGCAGGTGCATTCGATCGGCGGCTGGGCGGCGCTGGCCGGTATCTTGCTGCTCGGTCCGCGCATTGGCAAATATGGCCCGGGCCAAAGGGTAAATGCGATTCCCGGCCACAATCTGGCCTTGGCGACGATCGGCTGCTTTGTGCTTTGGTTTGGCTGGTTTGGGTTTAATCCCGGCAGCACCATGGCCGCCGATCCCGGCTTTATCGCCGAAGTGGCGGTGACCACCAATCTGGCGGCGGCGGCAGCCACGCTGACCGCCACCATCACCGCCTGGATGGTGCTGGGCAAGCCCGACTTGGGCATGACGCTCAACGGCTGCCTGGCGGGCCTGGTGGCC
>DASVHB010000046.1:0-13432 GCA_036379195.1 Pirellulales bacterium | reverse complement strand
GGCAAAAAGAGCGTGCTGCGGGCCACCTCTTCGCTGCCGGGCAAATACAGATCGGGTTCGTGCCGGCGGAAATATGGCTCGGCGTAAAGAGGCGCGATGCCGCGGCGGCAAGAAATGCCGCGCGCGGCCAACTGGGCCAGCAATTCGTCTCGGCAAGCGGCGGCGGCCGACCGCAGCTTGATGCAATACGACGACCAGCAAGGCTCGGCCTTGGGCGGCACTTGGGGCGTTTGAATCTCGTCGATGTCAGCCAACAGCGCATGGTAGCGCTCGGCCTGCGCCTTGCGCGCGGCGAGCATCTGCTCCAGCCGGCCAAGTTGCGCCAGTCCGATCGCCGCCTGTACGTCGGTCAAGCGATAGTTGAAACCAACTTCTTCGTAGGCTTGTTGCAAGACGCCCATGGCGCGATGGCGATCGAGATCGGAGATCGAGGCGCCCGTCGATCGCAAGGCGCGAGCACGCTCGGCTTGCTCGCCCGAGCCGGTCACGAGCATGCCGCCTTCGCCGGTGGTGATGATCTTTCGCGGATGGAAACTAAAACAGGTGGGTCGGCCGTGTGCGCCCAGCCAGCGGCCCGCGTACTTGGCGCCCAGGGCCGTCGCGGCGTCTTCCGCCAGTGCCAGCCCGCGACGCTGCGCGAGCGACTCAAACGCGTCGAGATCGGCCGGCAAACCCACCTGGTGTACGAGCATGATCGCGCGCGTGCGGCCGGTGATTTGTTCTTCCGCCGAGGCCGGATCGAGGTTGAACGTGTCTGGATCGACATCGGCAAACACCGGCTCGGCGCCGGCGTGACAAATGGCATTGGCCGTAGCCATGCAGGTCGTTGCCGGGCAGATCACCTCATCGCCGGGCCGAACGCCGCTGACGATCAGCGCCAGGTGCAGGGCCGAAGTGGCGGCGTTGGTGGCCACCGCATGGTCGGCGCCGATTTTTGCCGCCAGCGCCTGCTCGAACTGCGCCGTCACCGGTCCTTGGCTTACCCAGCCCGATAGAATGACGCGCCGCACGGCCTCGGCTTCTTCTTCGCCCAGCCAGGGTCGCGCTAGCGGGATGTGATCGTCGAAAAGTTCGCCGCCGGAAATTTGACCTGCAATCAGCGGCGGATCGAGCACTGCCTCATTCATCGTTCAAGTTCTTCAAATCTGAACACGGAATACTGAACACTACAGTAACTTTTGCCAATCGCAATCGGGGGCGACGGGTCGAATGGGTTTGGCCGGCACGCCATAGGCCAGCATGCCCGGCGGCACCGAACGGGTGACCACGGCGCCGCCGCCGACGATTGCTTGCGAGCCGATCGAGAGGCGCGGGTTCACCACCGCGCCCGTGCCGACGAAGGCGCCGCGGCCAATCTGCACGCGCCCCGCCAAACGGACGCCAGGCGAAACCGAAGCGCCATCGTCGACCGTGCAATCGTGCTCGACGATGGCGCCGCTATTGACGATCGCATGTTGGCCAATGCGCGCCCCGCATCCGATCATGGCCAGCGGGCCGATAAAGCAGCCGGGTGCGATTTCGGCGGAAGGCGAAACCACCGCCGAGGGATGGATCGCCGTGGCGAATTGCAGTCCGGCCTCGGCAAGCTCGTGCGCGATGCGCAATCGCTGAGGGTTATTGCCGATGGCCACGATCATCCGCAGTTCGCGCTCTCGCGCTTGGCGCAGCATCTGTTCGCGGCTGATGATTCGGCGCCCAAGGAGCGATTGGCCGACCCGTTCAAGGTTGTCGTCAGCCACCAGGCATTCGACCAGCGGGTGCGCGGAGTTGACGACTTCGAGCGTAATTTTGCCCTGCGCGCCCGCGCCAAAGATTATCCAGATAGTCGAATGCATCGTCGTCGAAGGAATTTGAAACCGTCAATGTCGCCTTTCGCTCCGCGAAAGTAGCGCTACTTTCGCGGAGCTTCCCTTAGCCCCGCCACCACTCGATCTTGATCGTCCGCTGTTAGTTCCGGATAGAGCGGCAGCAACAACGAACGATCGCTGGCCCGTTCGGTGCGCGGCAAGGAATACGAATCACGCGTCGCGTACGCCGCTTCACGGTGAATGGTCATCACGCCGGCCTTGGCGGCAATGCCCCGCGCGCGCAGGCCGCGCAGCACGTCATCGCGCTCCAGCGGCGCGTCGTCGGTCAGCCGCACGGCATACGATTGATAATTTGGCTCACTCCATGGCGGCGCGTCTGGCGTCAGCAAAAAACGATGTTCGGCCAGCTTGCGACGGTAGGAATCGGCCAGCGCCCGGCGGCGCGAAATCAGCGTATCGAGCTTACGCATTTGCACCAGACCGATCGCCGCCTGCAGGTCGGTCAGGCGATAATTAAAACCCAGCACCGGATAGCGCTCGGTCACCAGCTCGCGGGCCGCGTGGCGATCGCGGTCGCTGGTGTCCATGCCGTGCTGACGCAACAGGCGCAGCTTGGCCGCGATATCGGGATCGTCGGTCACGACCATGCCGCCTTCGCCGGTGCTGATGACTTTGCGCGGATGGAACGAGAAACAGCAGACATGCCCGTGGCCGCCAATCGGGCGGCCGCGATAATGCGACCCTAACGCGCAGGCGGCGTCTTCGATCAGCATAAGACCATGACGCTCGGCGACCTCTTCCAGCTTTTCGAGTTCGGCGGGCAGCCCCAACTGATGCACCACGATGATCGCCTTGGTGCGCGGCGTAATGATCGCCTCGACCGCGGCAGGATCGAGATTGAAGGTTTCGGGCGCAATCTCGGCAAAGGCGGGCGTGGCGCCGCAGTAGCGCACCGCGTTCGCCGTGGCGATAAACGTCATCGACGGAAGAATGACTTCGTCGCCCGGTCCGACGCCCAGCGCCAGCAGCGACAGGTGCAACGCCGCCGTGCAACTACTGACGGCTACGGCATGGCGGGCCTGGCAGTATTCGGCTACGCACTGCTCAAACTCGGCGACGCGCTCTCCCTGCGTCAGCCAGCCGCTGGCCAGCACACGGGCGACGGCGTCGAGCTCTTCGGGGCCGATTGTCGGCCGTGTGAGAGGGACTAGGGGAGCAGGGGAGCAAGGGGGCAGGGAAGACGCGGCGACGGGGAGACGCGGAGACGCGGAGACGCGGGCGTTTGCAAATCGGGCGTTCGTCATACATCACTCCGCATTCCGCATTCCGCACTCCGCATTGTCTCGCGCCACTCGACCAATTGCCGCAGTCCGTCTTCCAAGCTGACCTGGGCTTCAAAACTCAGGAGTTGCTTTGCTCTGTCGACGGCGGCCCAGCGGCGGCGGACCGGATTGACTGTCCGTTCGGGAAGATATTCCGGCGGCGGGCCGCCGCGGTCGGTAACCGCGAGGACAAGCTGATAGAGTTCGTTCAGGCTGGTTTCGCGCCCGGTGGCGACGTTGAATACCTGGTCAGTCACCTCGCTGGCGGCGGCCAGCCGGTTGGCCCGTGCCACGTCGCCCACGTAAACGAAATCCATCGTTTGCCCGCCGTCGCCAAAAATTTTTGGCCGTTCGCCGCGATCGAGGCAATCGAGCCAGCGTATCAACACCTCGGTATACTTGCCGTGGGTGTCCATGCGTGGCCCATAGACGTTGAAGTAGCGCAGGGCCACGTAGTCGAGGCCCGTCATCTCGTGAAACGCACGGTAGAGCGCTTCGTTGGCGATTTTGGCCGCGCCATACCAGGTGCGGTTGTTGGCAAGCGTGTGGTCCTCTGGCGTGGGAAAATGTTTCGCCAGCCCATAGACCGAGGCTGAGCTGGCCGCCACCAGTCGCCGCACACCGGCAGCCACGCAGGCTTCGACTACGTTGTACGTGCCATCGACCAGCACTTCCTGACACTCGCGCCAATGGGTGGCGCAAGCGGTGATGCGCAGCGCCGCCTGGTGGAAGACCACATCGACGCCATCAAACAAGGGCCGGATCGACGTGAAATCGCGAATGTCGCGATCGAACAATTCCACCCGCCCCGTATCGCGGGCGGCGGCCAGGTTTGCCCGTGTGCCGCGGCTTAGGTTGTCGATGACGCGCACTTCAGCAACGTCGTCTTCGGCCAGCAACTGGTCGATCAGCGTCGAGCCGATGAGGCCGCAGCCGCCGGTGACGAGTATGGTGGAATTGGCAAGGTTCACAGGAGTGGCTGGTGGCTGGTGGCTAGTGGCTGGGGCAGAGCCTTGGCGATGCCCCGGACCTAGGAAGGTCGTCCTACTCCCAAACTGCTTCCAACTTGATACGGTCTGAGCACTCGGGCGGGCACGCCGGCGACGGTTTCGCGCGCAGCAACGTCGTTGGTCACAACCGCGCCGGCGCCGATCGTGGCGCCCCGTCCGATGGTAACGCCGCACAGGATGACGGCCCCCGAACCGATCGACGCCCCTCGGCCAACGCGCGTGGGGACGACGCGCCAATCGTCGTCGGTCTGCAAGCTGCCGTCGGGGTTCGTGGCGCGGGGGTACTTGTCGTTGATGAACATCACGCCATGCCCGACAAAACATTCGTCTTCGATCGTCACGCCTTCACAAACAAAGCTGTGGCTCGAAATTTTGCAGCGAGCGCCGACGGTCACATTTTTCTGGATTTCGACAAACGCGCCGATCTTCGTCTCGTCGCCGATCTGGCAACCATACAGGTTGACGAACGGCGCCAATCGCACTTCGCGCCCGAGCACGACGTCGTCGGCAATGCACGCGGGGGCATCGTTCATAAGGCCACCCTCGCTCCCTGCGCCCGCAGGCTGCGTTGCGCGGCGTCGAGAATGCGGACGATGCGCAGCCCCGCCTGGCCATCGCTGGGCGGGCGGACGCCGCGTGCCATGCATTCGATGAATTGATCCGCCACGCGAGCGAGCGGCTCGTCGCGGCTGAGGTGCGGCGACCAGACATCGCCCGTGCGATAATCGACCAGCCGCTGCCGCCGGCTGTCGGGATCGTCGCCGCGGACATCGACGCCCCGATCATACACTTTCACTTTTTCGGCGGTCTCCAGGTCGTTGTAGACCACGCTTTTGCGGCTGCCGCCGAACATGGTATAGCGCAGCTTGACCGGCGACAGCCAATTGACGTGAAAATTGGCGATCAGCCCGCCGCCGAAATCGAGGTTCAAATACGCCACGTCTTCCTGAAGACGTCCGGCGTGCGCCGCGCCGCTGGCCGACACGCTGCGCGGCAGACGGCCCAGCAGATAATCGACGATCGACAAATCGTGCGGCGCCAGGTCCCACACCACGTTCACGTCTGGTTGAATCAGTCCCAGGTTGATCCGCACGCTGTCGATAAACAACAGTTCGCCCAACTCGCCGCCGTCGAACAGTTGCTTGATCTTGGCGACCGCCGGGCTGTAAATGAACGTGTGATCGACCATCAGCGTCAGCCCTCGCTCATCGGCCAGCGCCACCAATTCCTCGGCCTGGGCGACATCGGCCGTGAGCGGCTTCTCAATGAGCACCGCTTTGCCCGCCAGCAGCGCCGCCTTGGCCAGCCAATAATGCGTCTCAACGGGCGTGGCAATCACCACGCCGTTAATCTGCGGATCGGCCAGAATCTCACCGGAGTCGTCGCACAGATCGACCGTCGGATAATCGGCTCGCACGGCATCGAGTCGCCGTCCATCGACATCGCAGCAGGCCTTCAGCCGGCAGCCAGGCCGGGTATGAAAGTTGCGCACCAGGTTCGGTCCCCAATACCCCAGGCCAATGACCGCCACCTGTGGCATCTCGCCCGCAGATCGGCGGCGGCGGCGCGGCACACGCGCCTGACGGGTCGAAATCAGACTTCCTGTCACCATGTGGCTTCTCCGGCGATCAAGTCGGCTGGGTTACCGGCCCCCGTGGCCGGGTTTCGCTGCGCATCGGTAGCCCCGGCCCTCGCGGCCGGCTGTGCCGGCCTCATCTGTGTAACGGCGCGTTCTTTCGCCGAGCCGGTGGCGACCGAACGGCGAAACAGCCGCAGCCGATCAAAACGGGTCTCTTCGACATAATCGCGGCTTACCAGGTCATGAAATTCATGGAACCGCCGCAATTCTTCCGTCGACTCGCGCCACATGCTCGTGCCGTTGTGATCGACCACCACGATGTACGCCGGCGGCGATTGGCCGAGGGAATTGAGAAATTCGGTCCGCCAGGCGGCCTGCCGCTTGAACCCATCGAGACACAAAATGCGGTCGACGGCGAATCGCGTTGGCGCTCGGCGGTCGGCCAGGAAATTGACCACCGTTTCGTATCCCCACACCAGCATCGTGTCGCCGGGCGAGGTGCGGCTGCGAATGTATTCGGCCGCCTGGCGATGCACGTCGGCGCCGACCGCACCGCATTCGAACCGCGAGCGGAAGTCGTCGAGCGCCTGCCGGCCGGCGACAACCCGCATCGTGCCCCGCCACATGCCCGATAGGTATTTGAGATCGACCGGCACGGCCGCCAGCAGCAGCGCCACCATTGCCGGTATCGCGGCAGCCGAGCAACGGCCCAGCCGTCCGCGAAGTTCGCCGGCGACCTGTGCCGCGCTGACGCCCGCGAAAATGGCCAGGCAGCCGATGAGCGGTGTCCAGTGATAGGGCCAGTATTTGCCCTGCCAAACGATCATGGCCAGGTTGGCGCCGGCCAGGCCCCACAGGAGTCGATCGGTGGTTCGCGCCGAGCGAGCTCTGACCGCCAATGCTCCCCAAGAGGCGAGCACGGTCAACCGGCCCCAGCGGGTGACGAGCATGCCGACTCCCTTGACCAAGCCGTTCTTGAGCTCGGCATAGGCGGAGTTAAAATCGACCACCACCATCCAGAAGTCATCGAATGCGCCGCGCACGGCCAGGTAGCCCAACGCCATCAAGGGCGGCAGAATGAACCCGCCCACGCTGCAAGCCAGCCACGAGCAATACGAGAATCGCGCGGTATGCGCTGCCCGCGGCAAGCACGCGCCGGCGACGATCAGCAGCGCGATGCTGGGCAACATCGCCGTCGGCTTATAGGTGCAGGCCAGACCGAGTAGCCCGCCGGCGAGCGCCGTCCGCCATCGAGAATCGACGGCGCGTTCATTGCCAAACAGGCAAACGGCGGCAAGCTGTAACGTTAGCAGCAGATCTTCGACTTGCCCGCTATGCCAGGCCGTGCCTTCGTCGCCCTGCACCAGTGCCAGCGCCATCGCCAGCGCGCATGGCAGCCGCGCCGTCAGCCCGGCCAACCGTTGGCCCACGCTCGCCGCCAGTCGCGTGGTGAGCAAGGCCGCCAGAAAAAAGAAGCAGCGCACTCCCCAGGCCGTTTGGCCGAACAGGGCCAGTGCCAACGCGAACGTAAAATGCGTCGCCGGCCCTTTCTGATCGAAGACATCGCGATACGGTAAGCCGCCGTCGAGAATTACCTGCCCGGCGTAGGCAAAATGCCCCTGGTCGCGGGCCAGCGGCAGCAGCAGCAGCGGCGACAAACAAAGCGCCGCCAGCAGCCATTCCGTTGCGACGGCAGGCCATCGATTCAGCAGCCTGGTGGCTGGGGCAAAGTCTTGGCGATGCCCCGGCAAAACCAGCCGCTGCGGTAATATGTTCGATCCATCCATGGGTCTTGGCGTTTCGCGCGTGCGGGAAAACCGCGAAAGGCGACGCGAAAGCTAGCAATCCAGGCAAACTGGGTCAAGACCAGCGATCGGCCTCACCCATGGCGTGCTGCACTAAAATCAGCAGCGCATTGGGGTCGTACGGCTTGCGAACGTAATACTGACAGCCCGCCGCGCGCGAGCGGCGGATGATGTCGGGCCGTTCCATGCCGCTGAGAATGATCACCGGAATGGTGCAAGTGCCCGAGTCGTCGGCCAGTTGCTGGCAAACGCTGAATCCATCAGCGTCGGGCAGCCGCAGGTCGAGCAGCACCAGGTTGGGGCGGCGGTCTCGGGCGATGGCCAGACCCTCGTCGCCGCTGGCCGCCACCACGATTTCGTATCCCTGTCGGCTGAGCCGCTGGCTGAGCACATCGACCATGGCGTCGTCATCGTCGATGATCAAGATGGTTTGCGGTGGCGCGTAGCGAGCCGCACGCGTGCGCGGTTGTTCGAGAAGTTGGGGCACGGCGGAATGCCTCCACGGGTGGCGGTCCGCGGCGGGTCAGAGTGCGGACCTAAGGGCGGGAATGCGTTTCATCCAAGCCGGCGAGGCATGGAAACCCTAAATCACGTTTGCCGGTTAGTCAAATTGGCGAAGCCGCGAAATGAATTTGCGGCGAACCGGTGGTAGCGACGGTGCGGTTTATAGCGCGTAAGTTGCGTTCGGGCGCGGCTCTTTTTACACTGGCGCGATGCCGCTCGATCCGGAAGCACAAATCTTAGTCAACGCCGCCCACGGCCCTAGCGCCATACCGATGCACCAGCTTTCGCCCGACAAAGCGCGGGCGGTAATGCTGGTGCAAACCGCCGGGCTGGGTCCGCCCGAGCCGGTGCACCGCATCGAAGACCGCGTGATCGCCGGTCCCGATGTGGATTTGCCGATTCGCATCTACAGGCCCGCCGCCAACCAGGCGCGCCGGGCGTTGGTCTATTTTCACGGCGGCGGCTGGGTAATCGGCAGCATCGAGACGCACGACGCGCTGTGCCGGATGATCGCCAACCAGGCCGAATGCACCGTGATCTCGGTGGAATACCGCCTCGCCCCTGAGCATCCCTTTCCGGCGGCCACCGAAGACGCCTATGCCGCCGTTTGCTGGGCCTGCGAACATGCCGAAGAACTGGGCGCCGCGCCGAACCGCATTGCCGTGGGCGGCGACAGCGCCGGCGGCAACCTGGCCGCCGTGGCGTGCCTGATGGCCCGCGATCGCGACCGCCCGGCGATCGACCTGCAGGTGCTGCTCTATCCGATCGCCGACCACGATCTCGACACGCATTCGTACCTGGCCTATGCCGATCGCTATCTGCTCACGCGCGAAGCGATGGCTTGGTTTTGGAAGCACTACTTGGTCGACGAGGCCGATCGAAACAATCCTTATGTCTCGCCGCTGCGCGCCGCCGACCTGGCGGGGCTGCCCCGGGCGTTGATCATCACCGCCGAATGCGATCCGCTTTGCGACGAAGGCGACGCCTATGCGCGCCGGCTCGAAGCCTCGGGCGTGGCGGTAACGCACGCCTGTTATCCCGGCATGGTGCACGGCTTCGTCCGCCGAGCGACGCTGCTCAGCCAAGGCCGCAAGGCTTTGGACCAGATTGCTAAGGCGTTGCGCGCGTGACGCCCTCGGCTGGGCGGCGCCATTGTCGCCTTTCGCTCCGCGAAAGTAGCGAGTTCTGCAGAGCGAACGTTTTCTTTTCTGGCATTGTGCAGCTTAATGGCGACGCTTGAACAGTCCCAGCAAAATCCGGCCGATCCCGCGCTCTGAGCAACCCTTGGCCAACCCGCGCCAGTGGATCATGCCCCGCAGCTTGTGCTTCGAGTCGACGACCATCACGCCCCGCGGCCCAAAATGCTTGAACAACTTATCCAACGGATCGTTCAATTTGACGGTCTGAAACTTGGTGGACATCACGTCGCGCACCGGTAGACGCAGCGCTTCGCGTTGCGAGATCGCCAACGCCGCCACGACCTCGCGTTCGGTGAGCACGCCCACCGGCTTGCCTTCGTTGTTGTCTTCGATCACCGGCATGATGCCCGACTCGCAACGAGTGAGCCTGCGCACGGCATCGAGCAGCGGCGTTTCCGGCGAGCAGACCTCGAAATCGTGATCCATCAAGTCGGCGGCGTGCAGCAAGGGGTTGATCAAATCGGCCTGAGAAACGATCGGCACCGGCTCGGGAAAAGCATGCGGCGATGGTTCCCAGGGATGCGATTTTTGCCAAAGATTCGGTGTTTCGGGCATGGCGGGGGCCTCGTGCAGGATTGACGCGCGCTACGACATTGCAAACTTGTCGCTTGCAAATCTCACGCCGCCGAAATGGATTACCGTGGGTGTCACGCTCCTCTTGTGCGATCGCGGCCGTTTGCAGACGGTGTTATGCGTCAGGGCTGGATAGCCGACCTACGGGCGCTGCGGGCCTAGCTCGTGAACCGCGTCGACCAGCGCGATGGCGTTGTCGACTGGCGTTTGAGGCAGAATGCCGTGGCCGAGATTGAAGATATGCCCGGGCCGGCCGCCCGCCTGCCGCAGCACTTCTTTCGCGCGGCGGCGGATTTCGTCGGGGGTTGCGAAGAGCACCAAGGGATCGAGATTGCCTTGGACGGCCTTCTCGTGACCGATGATCTGCCAGGCGTCGTCGAGCCGCGTGCGCCAATCGACGCCGATCACCGCCCCGCCGGCTTCGGCCAACAGCGGCAGCAGTGCCGGGTTACCCGTGGCAAAATTGATGGCCGGAACGTCTGGCGGCAAACCGTCGATCACCGCCTTGGTATGCGGCAATACATAGCGGCGGTAGTCATCGGGCCCCAGGCAGCCTACCCAGCTATCGAAGATCTGTATCGCCTGGGCGCCGGCCGCAAGCTGCGCGTTCAGATAGCGCGTCACGGCTCGGGCCAGCCGGCTCATGAGCGCGTGCCAGGCGCCTTCGTCGCGATACATCAGCGTCTTGGTGTGCAGGTAGCTGCGGCTGGCCCCACCTTCGATCACATAACTGGCCAGCGTGAACGGCGCGCCGGCAAACCCGATGACGGGCAGAGCGGCGTCGATGCCCGACCTCGTGAGCCGCATCGTTTGCATCACGAAGTCGAGTGTTTCGACGCTATCGAGCTCGGCCACGCGATCGACATCGGCCGCTTCGCGCACCGGATTGTGAATGACCGGCCCTTCGCCGTGGGCAAATTCGAGATCCAGCCCCATCGGTTCCAAGATCGGCAACAAATCAGAAAAGATGATCGCCGCGTCAACGTCCAACCGCCGGACAGCGGTGATCATCACTTCGGCGCACAACTCGGGGTTCTTGCACAGCTCGAGGAAAGTAGTTTTCGACCGGACTTCGCGGTATTCGGGCATGTACCGGCCGGCTTGCCGCATGAGCCAGATTGGCACGCGATCGCACGGTTCGCGCCGGCAGGCTTTCATGAATGGGCTGTTGTACCAAGGCTGGCTGCGGTCGGCGTCGGGAGCGTCTTGCCGGCTACGAGGGCCGGGGCTACCGGACGTGATTGCCTCGCGTGCCTGGGCGCTGATGTCGCGCACTTGGCCAGCATTCTCGCGTGCGTGGGCGGCCGGGCCGCGGCGCTTGCGGGCCAAGATTGCGGTGGCTTGTTCGGCGGCGGCCTGGACCAACTGGCCCATTTTCGAGTGTTCCGGTTCTAGATCGACCGGCAGCTCGCACTCGCGCAGCATCTCGCTGGTGGTCGGGCCGATCGAGGCCACCGCGACGCGGGCCAGCGCCTGTCGCAAGTCGTCGGCCAGGCCAATCTTCTCGGCCATTCGCAAGAGATTGACTACCTGGTGGGCCGAGGTAAACAGCGTCACGTCGATTTGGCCATCGGCGAGCGCGCGGACGTTGGCTTCGAGCGGTCCCGTGTCTTCGGGAAAGTCGTAGTTGTAGAGCTTGATGCGGCAGACGCTGGCGCCGCGCGCCTCCAGCCCGGCGATCAGGCTGGTATTGGGCAATCCATATTCCTGCAAGGCGACGGTCTGGTTGGCGACAGGCACCTGCTGGTCGAGCGTCTGCAACAACTCGCGCCAGGTATTCGGTTCGGGCACGCGAAACGTCGGTTCGAGGCCCAGCTCTTTGAGCGCCGATTGCGGCTTCGGCCCCCGGACCACGGTCACCACATCGGAAAGCGCATTGAGCAATCGCGTGCGATCGACATGCCGCTCGGCCTGAGCCACCAGTTGGCGAGTGCCGTAACCGGTGAGCAGCAGCACCACATCGATCTGCCCGCTGATCAGCCGATGAGCGAAATCGATTGCCTCGCGCTGGTCGGCCACGGCGACTTCACGCATCGAGGGGCTGACAGCCGGCACGCCACGAGATTTTTCGATCAACCGGGCCATTTCCAACGCGCGGCGGCTTTCGAAGGCGGCCACCCGTAGCCCGGCAAAGTCGTTAGCGGCGTCTGTCGGCAAGTGCTAGCTCCCAGGGATTGATTGAAGTTCGCGAATAGAATCCGTCTATGCTACTTGCCTTGCACCACACCAGCAATGAGCGCGTCGCGTGGGTAGTGTCCTAACAGCATGTTGCCGTACCGTGCCAATGTGGCGCCCCCGCCCTCGGCTGTGATTTGCCGCCAACGGCGGCGTTGACCGGGCCAGAGCCGAAGGCGGCTGTGCCACATGACTTATGCCAGCGGCGTTACTGATGGCCTATCAATTGCCCGGCGATGTCAACGCCGACCTCCCGACTCCAGGCTTCCACCAGGCGTCGGAAGCTTGCGCCGGGGCAACCTTCGCCGATCGGCTTGCCGTTCAACCGCGTCACCGGCAACAGGCAATAGGGCGTGCCGCTGAGCAGCGCCTCGTCAGCTTGCAGAACATCGTCGACCGTCAATTCGCGCTGGCAAAAGCGAACTCCCAACCGATCGGCCAGCTCGATCACGACGGCCCGGCTGACGCCCGGTAAAGTTTTGTCGAGCGGCGGCGACACCAGCGTGCCGCGCTCGACCACCAGAAAATTTGCGCCGTTGGTCTCGGTCACATGCCCGTCGAAATCTAGCAGCAGAGCTACCGCTTCCGGATCGGCCGCACGGGCCTGGCGATCGGCCAGATAATAGTGCATGCGGCTACGGCATTTGATCTGCGGATCGATGCACTCGGGCGGAACCTGCCGCACGGCGGGCGTGACCACATGCACTCCCTCGCGGAACTTTTTGGACCACGTCTCAAACCGCAGCGGAAAAGTGTGAGCGCAAACCGTGGGGCCGGAGCGAACCGGCCGACCGGCGTACATGCCATGCTCGCCCGCACTGACGAAATGGACCAGCGCCAGCTCGGTCTGCTCGCCGACGACCGCGGCGTTGCGGGCGACCAGCTCCTGCGAGATCCGGGCCAGCTCGTCGAGGGTCAGACCGATCTCCAGGCCGACCACACCAAGCGAGTTCCACAATCGCCGCAAATGTTCTTCGAGACGAAACAGCTTTTGGCGGAACGTCCGCGTCATCTCCGAGACGGTCGCGCCTTGCACAATGGCCAGATCGAAAACCTCCAGCCGGGCATCGGCCGAGGGCATGAATTGGCCGTTGAGATAGACCAAAGGTTCCATGACGGCCATCGGCTATTTGCGCAAACCTCGTTGGTTTAATTACCGCCGGGGCATCGCCGAGGCTCTGCCCCAGCCACCGAGCGATTACTTGTTCTCGATTTGTCCCCGGTTCAAACAATCGATCAACTGCCGCAGGCGGCCCAGATTGCGGCGATTGAAGCGAAACACCAGCCGCGGCAGCTTTTCCAGCGCCGGCTCGTCCTGCTCCTCGGAGAGGGGGCCGCGAACCTCAAACTTGCCGTCGGGCGTGATGTCGGCAAACTGCTCTCGAATTTCGGCCAGCAGCTCGTCGCTGGGCGCGGCTTGCAGCCGCAGCACTAGCTTGCTCCGCACGTAGCGCATG
>DASVHB010000045.1:0-2515 GCA_036379195.1 Pirellulales bacterium | reverse complement strand
CCTCTGCCCCAGCGACCTGGGCAAATCGAAAAGCCTAAAATCGCAGGCTCCGCCAGCGTCTGGCTGCATGCCCCTCAAAAGTGGTACGATGCGCACGGCCGTGCGCATCGAAAACGGCAATCGCTTCAATCTTCGCTTGGTAAATCCAACACATCCGCTTCCAGCTCTCGCAGCGAACCGCTCACGCGATTCAATTCAGCGTCGATCGCGTCATCACTGATCAGCGAGTCGCGCACGTCGTCTTCGAGCCGGCGAGCGGCCTGCTGGGCGCGATCGAGTTGACCGGAAATCGCGTCGTCCCACACGTCAACCGTTTGCTTTGCCGCGGGCGGCGCGGCAACAGTATCGGCGTCGGCGGTGGTATCGCCATCACGCGACCCGACCGCGAGCAGCACCGCGATCATGGCGGCCACGATCGCGCCGCCGCTCGCTCCCGCAACCAGGGGCCAACGCCGTTTCCACCAGGCCGGCCGGGGCTGATCGGCCACGGCGTCGGGCAGCGAAATCGTGGCCGGCTGCTGCACGTGCGCCAGACATTGTTCCAATAGTGCGGCCACGTCGCCCGCCGATCCAAACCGCCGCCCCGGCTCTTTTTCATGCAGCCGGGCGATGATCCGCTCCAGCCAAGGCGGCGCGGAGGGGTTGATTTCGCAGATTGAGCGCGGCTCGGTTTCCCAAATGCGCCGCAAAACGCCGTAGGGAGTCTCGGCGCGGAACGGCGGATGGCCAGCGGCCATCGCGTACAGCACGCTGCCCAGGCTGAACAGATCGGTGCGATGGTCGATCGCCTCACCGCGGGCCTGCTCCGGCGACATGTATTGCGGCGTACCGGCGATCACGCCCGAGCGAGTCAGACTCGCGTCATCGGCGGCGCGGGCCAGGCCAAAGTCGGTGATTTTGACGCGCTCGGTACCTTCTTCGAGCAGAATGTTGGCCGGTTTGATGTCGCGATGCACAAGTCCCTGGGCATGCGCCGCCGCCAGGCCCGCGGCCACCTGCAAGCCGACCCGCAGAATCTCTTCGATGCCCAGCGGGCCGGTCTGCTGAATGCGTTTTTCGAGCGACGCACCCCGCGCGTAAGGCATTACAAAATACGGCAGCCCCTGCGATTCGGCCACGGCGTGAATGGCCATCACGTTGTCGTGCATGACGGCGGCGGCGGCCTGGGCCTCTCGGGCAAATCGCCGCCGGGCCGCGGCGCTGGCCGCCAGCCGCGGCGCCAGCAGCTTGATCGCCACATAGCGGTTCAACGCGCCATCAAATCCCTTGAGCACCACGCCCATGCCGCCCGAACCGATGATGCCGGCAATTTCGTACGGTCCCACGCGACCGAGCATCCGCGGATCGTCGGTCGGGGCCAGAAAGTTTTTCAGCGCGTGCCCTGAGAGCGGCTCGTGCTCGTCTACATCGTCGCCGGCGTCGGCCAGCCAAACCCGTGTGCCCGATGATTCGCCACGGCTGGCCACCAGGGCCGGCACGAGTGGCGCATCGCCCATTGCCAGGGAAACTGACGAAAGGATATCGCGGGCCTCCTGCCACCAGCTCACGTCAGCGGCCATGTCGTCGAGCGTCTGGCGGCAGGCGGGGCACAGTTCCAGGTGCGATTCCAGCGCTGCTTGCTCGCTCAGGCTGAGCCCATCAGTCAGCAGCCGCCCGATTTGTTCGCGATCGCACGAGTGATGTTGAACGTTCATTGGCTTACTCCGTGCTTTCCCATTCGAGCACCTTTTGCTTCAAGCGGCGCATGACACGGCTGCGGGCCGTATAAATGGCGCCAGGCTTTTTGCCGAACCGCCGGGCGACCGCCGCCGCGTCTTGGTCTTCGACGGCTGTTTGCCAAAAGGCGTCCCAGGTGTCGGCTTCAAATTCTTCGCGGACTTGCCGCGCCGCCCAATGAAAGATTTCGCGCCGGCACTCGCTGAGCAGCAATTGCGAATCGGCCTCTTCGGCTGCCGGCTGCTGGGCCAACCGTTCGCGCTCGCCGGTCTCGCCGCTGGCCCGGTCGGCCGCCCGGCGCGAGAGGGCGTTGATAATCAGGTTTCGGGCGATGGTTTGCAGCCAGGTGCGAAACCGCCCCCGGTTTTCATCGGGCTGCCAACGCTCGATGGCACCCGCCACCGCCGACAGCACCTGCTGCACGACATCTTCGGCATCGGCGTGCTGCAGGCCCTTGTGGCGGGCCAGGCGGTAGACGACCGGTTGGTAGATCTCAACAAACTCGCCCCAGGCCTGCTGATCGGCCCGGTCGCGAAGCCGCAAGATCAGGCTGGCTCGGGTTTCGGGCGTTTCGGTCCTGGTCGGTCGGGGCTGGACGGGCACATTTTGCTCCGGCTATTGTATTACACACCGCCCGTCGGCGAATCTGTCAGGGCTTTGGCGATCAAAGTGATAGCGCCTCGACCGAAGGTCTGTACGGAAAGGAATCCGTGCCGTTCCGCGGGGGCGGCGCGACATCGCCTCGCATGTTCCGCGAACGCCACGAGGAGTAGGGTGGGCCGAGCGCAGCGAGTCCCAC
>DASVHB010000044.1:0-3375 GCA_036379195.1 Pirellulales bacterium | reverse complement strand
GCCGTGGCTTGGCATCGGGGCGAGGCGACGTTCGCGCGGGTACACGGCGCGGCGGGTTCGCAGGCGCTGGCCCTGCGCAACACGCTGCTGTTTCATTGGAAGAATCTACGGCATCCCTGGCACATGGTGCGACACGGGGCCGGCCTCGCGTTGCGCATCGTGGTCGACGTGGCCACCGCGCCGTTCGCCGCCGCCGACCGAAGGTGGGCATTCCTGACAGCCGTGTTCGCGGCCTGCCGGCGGCTGCCGCAATGTTTGACCTCAAAGTATTCGCCTCGCCGATCGTGGCAAGCCGAACGGGCGTTTATGCGCCAATTCGACGAACGAAAAATGGAATTGTCACCGACCGTACGCCGTGACGCTCTCGCAGCGGCGCACCAAGCCGCGGTCCGCGGAACATCACCCAAGGTATCGCCTGCCATGGCAAGCCGACGCGTGTCGCAAGCACCGACGCTGACGGTGACGATCATTGCCCTCAATGAAGAAAAGAACCTGCCCGGCCTATTGCGGCGCATCGGCGGCGTCGACGAGGTTGTGCTCGTCGACGGAGGTTCTTGCGACCGCACCGTCGACATCGCCCGTTCGTATGGCGCTCGGGTCGCCTCACGGCCGTTCGACACCTTCGCCCGCCAGCAGAATTATGCCCTCTCGCTGGCTAGCGGCGACTGGGTCATTTCGCTCGACGCCGATGAACGGCCCACCGCGGCCATGCTGCGAGAAATTCGGCGGCGAATCTCGAGCGATCGCTACGACGCCTATCGGGTGCGCGTGCGCAGCTCGATCTTTGGCCGCGCTTTGCGATTTTCGGGCACACAAGACGATCGCCAGGTCCGGCTTGTACGGCGTGGCTTGGCCGCCTGGCACGGCGATGTACATGAAACGTTGGAATCGCAGGGCCGCGTCGGTCAGTTGCGGCATTGGCTCGACCACGATCCTTTGCCCGACTTAGGCACGTTTCTGGCCAAGATGAACCGCTACACGCGACTGGCAGCCGAGGCCCGCGTGGCGCAGCGAACCCCGCCCCGTCGCCGAGAGGGTTGGCTGGCGCCCCCGCGCGAAATCTTCCGCCGGCTGATCTGGAAGCAGGGTTTTTGGGATGGGCCGCAAGGATGGGCGTTCTGCCTGCTCAGTGGGCTATCGCAGTGGGTACTGGCCGACCAACATCGCCGACTTTGGGCCCAGACCAAGGAATGATCGCCCCATGACCATCGCATTGGCCGAATCGCCGTCGCACTGCGCGGGCGCGTTGGATCACCAAGGAGCTTGTGGCCAACCGAACGGCTTGCCTGAGCTTCCCTTACTGCTGGCCGATGTGCCGCCCGGCCTGCGGCAGGCGCTCTCGCAAGAAGGGGTGCCGTGGCACGACTACATACCCGGCAGCCGCGCTGGCCGGTTTGTGCTTTACGATCCGACGCGATTGACGCCGCGGTGGGGCGACGGCCAAATACCGATTGACGTCGACCAGGTGCGCGGCGCCCTGCCCGGCGACGTATTTCAAACCCTGGCCGACGAGCGGGCGGCGCGTTTCGCCTGGCAGGTCGGCCCCCTCGCCGTCGAGGAAGTGGTGGCGCGGGTCCATCGGGCCGTGGTGCGGCGGCAGTTGCTGACGCGCCTGCAAACCACGATCGAAGCCGCCGGCGGCATCTGGCTGCGCGTCTCCGCGTTTCCGTATCCGTTTCAGACCGCGTTCAACTTTCGCATCGATCACGACGAATACGACGCCGACGATTTCGATTCGACGTTGGCGATTGCCGAGCGCCACGCCGATTGCGTCAGCCATTACGTCTGCGGCTCGACCCATTACGAGCATCACAACGCCCTTGCCCGCCTGCGCGGCATGCACGTCGGCTCGCATGGCTTTTGGCATCACACTTATCGCGACGCTCCGGCAAACTTGTCGAACATCGAGCGCGGCATCGACGCGCTGGCGGCCGCGGGCATCGTGCCCGAGGGCTTTGCCGCGCCCTTGGGTCGCTTCAATCGCGGCCTGTTGGCGGCGCTGGAATCGTTGAGCGTATCGCATAGCTCCGAATTCGGTCTGGCCTATGACGACTTGCCGTTTTTTCCGGCCGGCAGCTCGGTGCTGCAAGTTCCGATTCATCCGATCTGCTTGGGCTTGTGTCTCGATGCGGCACGGGGAATCTTTCCCGATGCGAAAGCGGGCGCCGTGGCGGCGGAAACCATCTTGCGGCATTTCCGGCGCGTGGCGCGCGACAAACATGAGGCCCGTGAACCGATTTTTTTCTATGGTCATCCCGCGGCGCGGCTGGGCCGCTTTCCGCACCTGCTGCGCGAGCTGTTTGATTTCGTCGGCGCACTCGACGGAGTATGGCGCGTGACGCTGGCCGAATTTGCGCGGTGGTGGACCGCGCGCGGTCAAGTTCAAATTCAAGCCGTTCGGCGGCACGATCGCATCGAAGTCACCGCCCAACGCCGCGCTGGCAACTACCTGCCGGCGGTCGAGTATTGGCGGGGCGATCGAGCGGCCACGCTGCCGCTCGCCGATGGCCGGGCGGTCTTTGCCGCCGAGGCGCCGCTGAGCCAACCGGCACGGCCGAGACCTTCCGCGTATCCGCGCGCCGTTGCAAAACGAACGAGCTGGCGAGAGCGACTGCATCGCTGTCTGGACTGGGAATATGCCACGCCGCCAGAAGAGATCGCCGCTCACACCTGGCGAGGCCGGGCAAAACGCTTCTTGCGCGAGGTGAAAGCATGAGCACCGAGAGCGCCCCAGCCGCGGCAGATCGTCTGGACATTTCGTCGCGGACGGAAACGACGTTTCGCGCCGCCAGAGGCAGTGATGGTCCACGAATCTTGCTGGCCGGCAAGCTGACGGCATGGGCTGCGCCGGGCGGCGGTGAAGTGCAAATGAGTGCGCTCGCCAGCGAACTTGGTTTGCTGGGGGTCAACGCGACCCTCTGGCGACCTTGGGAAGAGTCGCTCGCAGACGCCGATGGTTTGCATCTGTTTGGCAGCGAGCCGGAGCATCTGCCGGTTGTGCTGGCCGCTCGTCGGTTGGGGCTGCCGGTCGTGTTGTCGCCCATCGCCTGGTTCGATCTTGCTTCGTGCTGGCGCGAGCCCTGGCCGCTGGTCGCGCGGCTAAAAGCCTGCGGCAAATTCGCGCTGCGAGCTACTCTGCCTACCATCCCGTCTTGGCGGAGAAAGCTTTACCACGCCGTCGACCGGCTGCTGCCGAACTCGCAGCTCGAGGCGGAACAGTTGACACGGTATTTTGGCGTGAAGCCGCGCTGCATTCGCGTGGTTCCCAACGGCGCCGACCGGCGATTTGCCTTTGGCGATCCTGCGCCCTTTGTCAAACGTGTCGGCTGCCGCGATTTCGTGCTCTACGCCGGGCGCATCGAACCGCGCAAAAAC
>DASVHB010000043.1:0-5262 GCA_036379195.1 Pirellulales bacterium | reverse complement strand
CGCGCGGGGCTGTCGCGCACCGCCTTGATTACTTTGCAGATGGCGTTGGGCAGCAGCACGGAAGCGGCCGCCGGCACGCTGGGCAACATGTCGGAGAACGCGCGCTTGCCCGACGACGTTCGCCATTCGCTCGTCGAGCTGCGCGACGCGGCCCGCCGCCAGCCTTCGCGGGCCAAAGTCGAGCGGCTGTTGACGCTGCTCGACGAATTTCGCGATAAGATCGTCATCTTCACCCAATTCCGGGCCACCCACGAGATGCTTGCCGCGCGGCTGACCGAGGCCGGGCACGAAGTGGCCCTGTTTCACGGCGGCCTGACGCGGCTGGAAAAAGAAGCCGCCATCGCGCGCTTCCGCGGCCCGGCCCGCGTGTTGCTGGCCAGCGAAGCCGGCAGCGAAGGCCGCAACTTGCAGTTCGCCCACGCCGTTTGCAACTACGACTTGCCCTGGAACCCGATGAAAATCGAACAGCGCATCGGGCGGCTCAGCCGCATCGGGCAAAAACACGACGTTCACGTGTTCAACCTGGTCGCCGCTCAGACGCTGGAAGCCGCGGTGCTGCACCTGCTCGACGCCAAGCTGAGCATGTTCGAGCTGGTGATCGGCGAAATCGACATGATCTTGGGCAACCTCGGCGAAGAAGAAGATTTTCAAGACCTGATCGCCCAGCAATGGGCCGCCGCGAATGACGCCGACGATTTTGGCCTCCGTATGGATGCGCTCGGCGAGCGCCTGCTGGCGGCCAAGCAGGCCTATCTAGAACAACGTAGCCACGACGACCGAATTTTTGGAAACCGTTTCGCGCCCGAAGCATGACATCGAACCTCGAACAATTCGTCCGCGACTATGTGGAAGTGGCCGGGGGCGTTTGGGACGAAATCGAGCCGCAGGTCTACGATCTGCTGCTGCCGGCCGGGGACGCGGAGCCCGGGGGGCCGGGTAATCCTGAAATCCCTCGCATCGCCTTCGATCCCGAAGCCCTGGCCGAACATCCGCGGGCGCAACTGGCCAGCTTTGGCACGCCGATGGTGAATCGGCTGTTGGACGACGCGGTCGAGCGGGGCCGCCACGCGCGGTTTTATCTGCTCGGTCTCAATCTCGCCCCGCACCAGCTTGCCGCTCGGGTCGCCTGGTCGCTGACGCTGTCCGAGGGGCTGCGGATGACGGTCGAGCGCGTTCGCCCTCTGTATTTTCCGCAAGCCGTCTACTGGTTCGAGGCAACGTTCACCAGCGATCAGAAAGAAGCAGAGCTGGTGCCGGTGGCGGTCGATTTGCACTACGGCCGGCAAGTAAGGCATTTCGAGCAACTGCTCGATCGGTCGCGGCTGACCGAATCGCCGTCGCTGTGGCTGCCCGACGCGCCGTGCGTCAGCCGAGCCGACGCCTATCGCCTGGCCCGCGACGAAGTGGCCCGCACGCTGATCGGGCTGGCGAACACGCGGGCCCGCGAGTTGGGCGAGCATGTCGAGCGGCAAATCGAGCGGATGCGCCGCTATTACGACGACCTGGACCGCGAGCTCGACGAAAGCGGCCGCCGGGCGGCCTCGCGCGGCGACGACGAGCAGCGTTTCGCCGAGCGTCGGCAGGCGGTCCAGCGCGAGCGCACATTGCGCATCGACGAGCTGCGCCGTAAAAGCACGCTGGTGGTCCGCCTGCGGCTCTTAAACTGGCTCTTGGTGCGTCAGCCGAAACTATGGCTTCGCCTCGCGTTGGAAAGCAGCGACGGCAATGCCGGACAGTGCGAGTGCGTCTGGGACCCGCTGCTTGAGTCACTCGAGGCCGTGCCCTGCGCGGCTTGCCGAAAACCCACCCTGGAACTCGATCTGTCGCGTGTCGGCACGGCGGTCTGCCCCGAATGCCGCCGGCAGCCGATCGCCAAGCAGCGAAAAGCCAAGTAGATTGCGTTTGACTTCGAAAGAGCGGAATCAACTCCGCTTCACGAGCAACGGTTCCGCAAAGCGCGTTCACGGCGTCCCGCGTTGGGCGATGCCAGGTGAATCCAGCGCGAGACAAGTTTTTCTAGCTCGCCATCCAGCCAAGCCGCAAACGGCGCGCAAACTTCCTCGCCTTGAACGGGAAGCCCAAAACGCTGGTCGTGATCGACCGCGAAAGGCCGCCGTCTGCCCGATTTCGATGCCTGGCTCATCGTCGTTCTCCCAAGACGCCGTCGTTTCCGCCATAAAGTCGAAAGATCATTCTGGCAGGAGCGACCCTCGGCAATCGGAAGGTGCTATTCCCGTGCCAGGCGGTCCTCCATGCGGAATGGACACCTAGCGGGGCCGGCAGGTTCGCGGCGTAACCGCCTTACCCTGTTGCGTTTTGCGCACCAGCCTCGCGCCCATCGCCACTGCCCGCACGTCCGGCCCATTGCAATAGCCTTGGTTGCACGATTGCGACACCCGACGCGAAATTGAGCCTCGCGCCGCAATACAAGTTCGTCGAACCATCGTTTATTTTTGCTCATTGCCCCGGACACCCGTCCAGGCGGGAAAACGCTTGTCAGACGGTGGACGTTGGCCTATGATGCGGTCGATACATCACTAGACGTTGATGGGTGCCGCGGCACTCCCCTGGGGCGAACCACTTTACCTACGGAAAGGCAACCGCATGTTGACGATCCTGGGCAAACCGTCGAACGGTTATTGCGATGGTCTGAATCGCCGCAGCTTTTTGAAGATTGGCGGTATGGCGCTGGGCGGGCTCTCGCTGCCGCAGTTGCTGGCGGCAGAGGCCAAAGCCGGAGTGGGCCGATCGCACAAGGCGATCATCAACATCTTCTTACCCGGCGGCCCCCCGCACCTCGACATGTGGGACATCAAGACCGAGGCGCCGGCCGAAATTCGCGGCGAGTATTCGGCCATCCCCACCAAGGTGCCGGGCATCGAAATCAGCGAGATGTTTCCGCGGATCGCCTCGATGATGGACAAGTTCGTGCCGATCAGAACCATCGTCGGCGCGTTCGGCGGCCACGACGGATATCAGTGTATGACGGGGCGCGTGCCGAACAACCCGCCTGGCGGCGGTTGGCCGGCGATGGGCGCTTGGGTCTCCAAGACGCAGGGTCCCGTAAAGCCCGGCGTACCGCCCCACTTGTCGTTGATGTACAAAACCAGCACCCGCACCTGGGGCGATCCGGGCAACGGCGGCTTTCTGGGAGCGGCCCACGCGCCGTTTCGCCTGGTTGGCGACCGCGGGCAGCGGCTGGCCGACGACATGGTGCTGGGCGGCATCACCGTCGAGCGGCTGCGCGACCGCACGCAGCTTCTGCACTCGTTCGACAACTTCCGACGTCAGGCCGACGCCAGCGGCGTGATGGACGGCATGGACGCTTATACTCAGCAGGCCATGGGCATTCTCACCAGTTCGGGCCTGGCCGACGCGCTCGACCTCTCGAAAGAAGATCCGAAGATCGTCGAACGCTACGGCAAGAACGATCCCAAGTATCAGCGAGATGGCGCGCCGCGGATGGTCGATACGTTCTGCGTCGCTCGGCGGTTGGTCGAGGCCGGAGCACGGGTGGTCTCCATGAACTTCAGTCGTTGGGACTGGCACGGCCCCGATGGCATGAACTATGTCGAAGGCCGCATCGATATGCCGCTGCTCGATCAGGCGCTTTCGGCCCTGGTAAGCGATCTGCACGAACGCGGCATGGAGCGCGATGTCTCGGTCGTCTGTTGGGGCGAGTTTGGGCGCACGCCGCGCATCAACCAGCACGCCAGCCGCGACCACTGGCCGCAGGTCTCGTGCGCCATCATGGCCGGCGGCGGCATGCGCACCGGGCAAGTCATTGGCCGCACCAACCGGCTGGGCGAATACGCCGCCTCGCGCCCGGTGACGTTCCAAGAAGTTTTCGCCACGCTCTTTCATAATATCGGCATCGATGTCAACACGGTCACCGCGCTCGATACGCACGGCCGGCCGCAGTACCTGGTCGAGTCGGGCACCCAGCCGATGCCGGAGTTGGTATAGCGCGGTGCCCGCTTATCCCGGATGATTCGTCAACCCCGATCATCCGAACCGCAGTCACCTTACACCAACCCGAAGCGCAAGCGAGGCAAGTCCATTGCTCCTTCTCGCTTGCGCTTCGGGTTGGGTGTGGACTCCTGAGTCATACCGGCTACGGTTGATCGACGCGTCCAGTCTATTTAGCCAACTCCGGTAGATTGGCGGCCTTTAAGCCGGGCCGGGGCCAGAGCGGATTCAACGCCTGACCGGGCCGCGCAAGAAACGCCGTGGCGCAACCCGCTTGGGCCGCCCCCGCGATGTCCCAGCAGCGTGCCATTCAAATCGAAGACGATGACTTGGGCCATGTCCAAAAGCGCATTTGATGGAAACGGTTTCAACGACGCTCCCGCGAAAGACCCTCCGACGACGTCAGGTGGCGGAATCGACAATCGCGAGATTCGGCGCGATTTCGGCCAGTTGCCGGCCAAGATAGCGAAGCACGTGGCCGGCGGTGGTCATACGGCGGACTCGCGCCACCATTCTCGTGGCGTGCGACTGGCTGAGATGGTTGGTCAGCTCTTTCATGATCGGAATAAACGCGGGACTCATGCTGAAGCTGCGCAAGCCCATGCCGAACAACAGCAGAAACGCCCGCGGCGCCGCGGCCATCTCGCCGCAGAGCGTCACGGGTTTGCCCGCCGCCTGGCAAGCGTGAATGGTCTGAAAGAGCACCTCGATCACCGCCGGGCTGAGCGGCTGGCAGAGATGGCTGACCTTCGGATTGTCGCGGTCGGCGGCCATCAGGTATTGCACCAGATCGTTGGAGCCGATCGATACGAAATCGGCCACTTCCAGCAGCAGGTCAATGGCCACCGCCGCCGCCGGCACCTCGACCATCAGTCCGATCGGCACCTCGCCGCAGGCGTGCCCCTCGGCGGCCAACTGGCGGCAGGCCCGGCGAACCAAGGTCCGCACGCGGCGCATCTCGTCGAGCGTGGTGATCATCGGAAACATCAGCCGCACTCGCTTTTGCGGGCCGCCGTCGGGGGCCGCGGCCCGCAGCACCGCGCGGATCTGCGTCAGAAAAAAAGCCGGGTGCTCGAACGATAGCCGAATCGATCGCCACCCCATGAACGGATTGCTCTCTCGCTGCAAGCCCAGATAACGCATCTTCTTGTCGCCCCCCACGTCGAGCGTGCGAAAGGTGATTCGCCGCCCCGGGCTGGCCGCGATCGCGGCGCGATAGGCCGCTACCTGTTCTTCTTCGTCGGGCACGTCGGCGTGGGTCAGAAACAAATACTCGGTGCGATAGAGACCGAC
>DASVHB010000042.1:0-5092 GCA_036379195.1 Pirellulales bacterium | reverse complement strand
TCACCGCAGATCGGATTTATCAGTTCACGTCTCGCGGCATCTTCGAGCTCGACAAGTCGAACGGCGATACCGTGCGGCTGTTTCGCGGCAGCGATCTCGATTCGCTAGGCGGCGTGTTGGTGGGCACGGCGGACCAACTGCTGAGTGTCTCGAACCTGTCGGTGACGGCGTATCCGTTGCGTGATTCTACTAAAGGCGATGAAGTGACGGCGGCGAAGTAGCGATTTTGGATTTTTGATTCCGGTGGCTGGGGCTTCGAATTTTCGAGTTTGGATTTTTGATTTTCGATTCCGGTGGCTGGGGCAGAGCCTCGGCGATGCCCCGGCGGAGCGAATGCGGAGTGCGGAATGAATGCTCTCGGCATCTGTAGGGAACGCCCTCCGTGGCGTTCCGGGCGCTGCGGGACGGCGCCGCTATTTTTTAAAGGCGTTACGGCGAATGGGCGCGTTTGAGGTCAGGACCAAGTACGCTACCTCTTCTCTCTGTGTCGCATTGCGCGCCGATCAGAGAAGAGGAAGCGTACTTCCGCTGACGGGCACGGCGTCCGCGCATCTCAGACGTTCGATCGGTGGCTGGGGCAGAACCTTGGCGATGCCCCGGCAGCCACTCCACCGGGGCATCGCCGCGGCGACAACGCGTTGCGACACGTGCTGGCCAATCGCGCCGCGGCTCTGCCCCGGCCACCGATTAACACTTTGCACCGCGCTCGCGATATTGCTCCTTTGTACAATCGCACATGCCGAGGAGCGCGCGATCACCGTCGCCGGAAATGGCGAAGTAAAAGCCCGACCCAACCGGCTGGAAATCGACGTGCAGGCCGCCGGCGCCGCGGAGCTGACCAGCGACGCCATCCTTAAATATGACGACTCGCTGCGGCGAATTACTGAGGCGTTTGAAAAGCTGGGCATCGAGCGGCTGGCCGTCGAACAGGGCGACCTGGTGTTTGCCAGTACCGTGGCCAACCAGAACGCCCGCGTGATCGGCGTGGCGGCCCGCGGCCAGGCCCGCAAGGCGCACGTCGCCGTCGGCCGCTCGTTGCAGTTGAAGTTGCGCGACATTGACCAGATGCCGGAGAAGGAGCTCATCGATACCATCGGCAAGATTCTCGACACGGCGCAAGACGCCGGAGCGACGTTGGGCATGAGTGCGGTTCGGAACATGGCGATGAACCAGTTTGGCAACATCATCGTCCACAATCAGAACGCCCAACCGGTCGTGGCTTTCTATATCAACGATCCCCAGGCGATGCACGACCGGGCCTATGAGCGGGCGTTTGAAGATGCAACCTCCCGCGGCGAGAAGCTGGCCCGGCTGGCCGGCGCCAAGCTCGGGCCCGTGCTTTCGATCGACGAAATCGGCACGCCGCAAAACAACCCTTATGCGATGCAACAGCCGTATGGGATGCAGCAGCAGTCGCTGGCCTCGGTGAAGCTGGCGGAGATACCCGTGCACGTTTCGCTGAGGGTGCGTTTTGCGCTGGAGGAGCTGAAACCATGAGGAGCAATTCCGAATGCGGAGTGCGGAGTGCGGAGTGCGGAGTGTATGCTCTCGGCGTCTGTAGGAAACGCGCTCCGTGGCGTTCCGTGAACCGCGGACCGGCATTGTTTTGCCCTTTACGGCCTGGTGGCTGGGGCAGAGCCTTGGCGATGCCCCGGCAGAGCGAATGCGGAGTGCGGAATGCGGAGTGCGGAGTGTATGCTCTCGGCATCTGTAGGGAACGCCCTCCGTGGCGTTCCGTAAACTGCGGACCGACGTCACATCGCCACCTACAGAACGCCACCGAGGGCGTTCCCTACAGAGCGTTTCTCGCACTGGCCATCGTTTCGGTTCTTTGTGCGTCCCTGCGCGCCGACGACCGGGCGATCACGGTCACCGGCAGCGGCGAGGCGATGGCCAACCCCGACCTGCTGGAAATTGAGCTGCACGCGGCCGGCGAAGCCGAGCTGATGGCCGACGCCACCACCAAATACGAAGGCGCCGTGCGACGGATCACCGGCGCGTTGAACAAACTGGAAATCGCAGGGCTGAAGATCGAGCCGCGCGGCATCCGCATCAGCGATCGTTCGGCCGACGGCGATGACGAAGGCGGTGTGGTCGTCTTCGGACCGGGCGGTGGCCGGCAAGCGGCTACCAAATCCAGCACCGGCATCTCGCGCTCGTTGCGCGTCGTGGTGCCCAAGATCGACGAGTTTTCCGAGGCCGAGGTGATCGCCACCATTGCCAAGCTGCTCGACGCCGCCAAAGACGCTGGTGCCGCCATCGGCCCGCCGCGGCGAAGCAACTATTACATGGTAAGCGCCGATGGCGAACAACTCGAGCCGGCTGTGGTCACCTTCGTCGTCGCCGATCCGGAAGCTGCCCGCGAAGAAGCATATCGCAAAGCCTTCACGGATGCCACGCAACGCGCCACGCGGCTGGCGATGTTGGCGGGCGCCAAAGTTGGAGCCGTGCTTTCCGCCGAAGAGGCGGACTCCGAGCATGTGGTTTATTATCCCGGCCGCGGAAACAGGGGCGAAACGCGGCTGATCTCAGGCACTCTAGAGAAGATCCCCGTGCGCGTTACGCTGCGCGTGCGGTTCGCACTCGAAGAAAAGGTAGCTACGCAATGAACCCCCGCTTTCTCTGCCGCCTTCAGGAACGTTGCGACGATGCGCTCGTCGATTGGAAATGGATGGCCTGCGCCGCGGCGATGGTCGGTCTGCTGATCTCCGCCGGCACGCCTGGCTCGGCGCAAGTGGTGATGAGCGATCCGGGCCACACGCCGGGCATTTCGGTCTTCGGCAATGGCGAAATGGTGGCCAAGCCGAATCTAGTTGAGATCAGCTTACGGGCCACCGCCGCCGCCGAACTGACCGCCGACGCCATCGTGAAATATCGCGACACCAAGCGCCGCACGCTCGAAGCCTTCGAAAAGCTCAACCTCGGCAAGCTCGACGTGCAAGAACTGGGCGTCTCGCTCTCCGATCAAACCTCGGCCGAGCAAATGCAGAACATGTGGCGCGGCATGGGCAACGTGACCAACGGAAAAACCAAGGTTGAGATCTCCAGCGCGTTGCAGTTGCGGCTGTCGGGCATTCGCGACCTCTCGACCGAGCGGGTCATGGAGACGGTGGGCAAACTGCTCGACACGGCCAAAGACAGCGGGGCCAGCATCGGCCCCACCGCCGCCGAAATGAACATGGCCTGGCGCTACGGCCAGCAACCCAACAGCACCTTGGTGCGGTTCATCCTGACCGACCTGAACCAAATGCGGGAAGAAGCGTATCAAAACGCGGTGAACGACGCCCGCACCCGCGCCGAGCGGCTGGCCAAACTCAACGGCGTCAAGCTGGGCGGAGTGCTGGGAGTGCAGGAGATTTCGGTATCGGGCGATGACCAGCAAGTGACGACCACGCCGTGGGGGCAGGTGATTCCCCATGGCAAGTCGAAGAACCGCGAACCCGAGGTTTCGTCGGAGCAATTCACCGAGATTCCTTTTCACGTGAAGCTGCAAGTGCGGTTTGCCATCGAGCCGGGCGAGGCCAAGACGGCGCGAAACTGAGCGGGCGGAACGGGGCTGGCATCGATATGGACTGAGTGGAGGACAGCATGCGGACCAGCCACCGAAGACATCACGCTCCGCGTGATGCCTTCCTTTGTGCTCTTTGTTTCTTTGTGGTTCCCTTGCCCACGCCAGCCGCTGGGGCGGAGGAAGTGCTGCCCAAGCACGTCACGCCCGAAACGCTCAAAGCGGTCAAGCTGGGTCTCGACTACCTCGCCCGCACGCAAGGCGCCGACGGCGGATGGCACGAAGGCGGCGGCGGTCGAGCGTATCCCGTGGCCATGACTTCGCTGGCCGGCATGGCGTTTTTGGCTCACGGCAATACTCCCACCCGCGGTCATTACGCCCCGCAGGTGAAGCTGACGCTCGACTATCTGCTCACCTGCTCGACGCCTTCGGGGCTGCTGACGGGGCCGGGCGAAGACTCGGGCCAGCCGATGCACGGCCACGGCTTCGCGCTGCTTTTCTTAGCGAGTGTGTATGGCATGGAGACCAATGAAGCCCACCTCGCCAAAAGCCGCGAGGTGATTGAAAACGCCGTGCAGCTTACCGCCCGCGGTCAGAGCGGGGCCGGCGGCTGGACCTACATTCCCGGCGGCGGCGACGAAGGCTCGGTCACGGTCACCCAGGTGCAGGCGCTGCGGGCTTCGCACAACGCCGGCTTTGTCGTGCCCAAGGGAACGATTGAAGAGGCCGTGCGCTACATCGAGCGATGCAGCACGCCCGAAGGGGGCATTTGCTATTCACTGGGTTCGGGCGGCGGCGCGCGGTTGGCCATTTCGGCGGCGGCGGTGGCCACGCTTTACAACGCGGGCGAGTACGACGCGCCGGTGGCCGAGCGTTGTCTCGACTATGTATGGACGCAGTTCAAAGGTCAGATCGGCTGGAGCAAAGGCGGCGGCCACGATTTTTATACGCACCTCTATGCCTCGCAGGCTTACTACATGGCCGGCGACAAATATTGGGACGAATACTTTCCCGCCGCGCGCGATCAGTTGCTTTCGATGCAAGACAAGAGCGATGGCTCGTGGAACGGCGATTTTATCGGCAAGACCTATGGCACGGCCATCGCGCTGATTATTCTGCAACTGCCGTACAAATATTTGCCGGTTTACCAGCGGTAGAGCGACGCGACACCGTGAATCGAAGCGTTGGCTTGTGGGATGGAGAAGACTCGGATGACGAGAGACGCGCAACAACCGTGGACCCAAACAAACTGTCGAGGAGTCCCGTCGCGTTCCTGCCGCGGAGCGGCGACGGAGAGCACCATCACGTCGGGCGTCATTCTGAGAATCGCGCCCCGTTGGGGCTTACAACGATTCCTTGGATCGCAAACCCAGGGCTGCGCCCGGGGCTATCGAATGACGCCGCTTCGCGGCTAAGAAGGGCCTACGGCCCTCGCCGCGAAGCGGCGTTTTTGCATGTTGTGCAAATCCAACTACGCCCAATGTCGGCGATTGGTTCGCGCGGCGACGTTGGCGTTGCATTCCGCGCTTCACCCGCATTTCGCACTCGATCACCGGGGCATCGCCAAGGCTCTGCCCCAGCCAC
>DASVHB010000041.1:0-2169 GCA_036379195.1 Pirellulales bacterium | reverse complement strand
GAGACGGCCGGCTGATCGCGGTTCTCAGCAAGTTGGTCTTTGAGATCGACGAATTCTCGCCGCAGGCGGCGAAAGGCGCGTTGCGTCTCCAGATCGGGGTGAACAAACACGTGCCCCTCGCGCCCATCGACAATCACCAGGTCGCCGTCGGCCACGTCGTTGAGCACGCCCGCGACCCCCGACACGCAGGGAATGCCGTGGCCACGTGCGAGAATGGCCGCGTGGCTGGTTCGGCCGCCGGCTTGCGTGACGATGCCCGCCACCTCTCGCTTGCCCAAGGCGACCACGTGCGACGGCACCAGGTCGTTGGCCACCAGGATGACAGGGCCGTCAGCCTCGTCGGCCGCCGGGCGGGCAACCTCGGCCAGATGTTGTGTCAGTCGAATGACCACATCGCGCACGTCGGCCAGCCGCTCGCGCAGGTATTCGTCGCTGGTGCGCTCAAACAGCGCGGTATACTCTTCGAGCAGCCGGCGCAGGGCGGCCTTGGCGTTCTGCCGCGAGTCGACGATCCACGAACGCACTTTGGCGGTAAACGCCGCATCGTGCAAAATCGCCTCGTGGACCTGAAAGATCGCCGCCGCGCGCTCGCCAAGTTGTTCGTGGACCTTGTGATAGAGCGATTGCAGATCGCGAACCGTGCGTTCGCGGGCCTGATCGTAGCGGGCGATTTCGGCCAAAGCGGCTTCGTCATCGAGCGGATCGCTTTCGCCTCCGACCAGCAAATCGCGCAGGCAATGGGCTTTGCCGATGGCGACGCCCGGCGACACCGCCACGCCCTGCCGCACAAACTGCGCGCGGCGGCCGTCGGCGCCGTTTCGGGGCGCCGGTTCGGCGGCTTCTTGGTGCGGGGGCCGCGACCCTCGGCCACGCGATTTCTTCATCGAAGTGAAATCGAAGGCGAATCTGGTTCAATCGTATTCCATGTTGGCGGCTCGGTGGGTGAGACGCAAGGCCCGCCATTCGTTACCATACCGATCTGTGATTGAACTACCGGTTTCCCGCGGCCATCATATGCAATTCCAGTGGTCGTCACATGGCGGCAAACACGTTCCGCCCGCTGGCGTCGATTGGGCGGATGTCGTTAAAGCACTGCCTCCGGTCCAGCCAAATACAAAACGTGGAGTCGACATCGAACGGCTCGAGGGCGACATTTGGCAGGGCGGCGAAACCGTCACCAATGGCAAGAATTGGAGGGTGAAAGCATGATCGACCAGACTGACCTCGCCGGTGGAAACGTCGCCTACTACGATTTTCACGTCGATTTACAACGGCCGCTAGGCGAGCAGCTCGACGAATTGAAAGAAGACCTGATTCAAGCCGAGTACCATGATCTGGACGTTGTGCTTGACGTTGGATGGTACCCCTCTTTCTCACCGGACGGACGATTCGTCGTGCAACTCGTCAAAGCGCAGGATTGGCGCTCGCCGTTGCTGCGACTCGAGACTAACGAGCTCGCTTGTTTGCGTGACTTTATCGGTAAAGCAGTCGCCGAGGTAGAACAAATGCGGCAAATCTCCGCAACTACCTAAGCATGGCAATCTACTCCACCTTCTTTCCGCAATTCATGCCTTATGGTCTAGACCCCCGAGATGGTAAAATCAGGTTCTCATTCCGCTGCGCTTGACCTCCGCACTCACCGACCACCGGATGCCGTTCCACACTCCCGAAACAAGCTCGCAGGCCCTTGAGGCCGATGCCGGCGCGAAGTCGATTGATTCGTCTTCCCCGACCCCCGACCGCCGAATGGCGACCCCTGGCTCCGGCATCGACGAACGCCTGTTTCTCGATTGCGTGCATTGCGGCCTTTGCACGGCATCGTGCCCGACCTATGTCGAGCTGGGCAACGAAAACGACAGCCCGCGAGGACGGATTTACCTCATGCGGGCCGTGAGCGAAGGCCGCCTGCCGCTCACCACCGACGTGCGGCGGCACTTGGAGCTGTGCCTCGATTGTCGCGCCTGCGAGACGGCCTGCCCGTCGGGCGTGCAATACGGCAAGCTCATCGAGCCGTTCCGCGTGGCGATGGAGCAAACCGCCGAGGGGCCGACGAAGTCGAGCGACTGGTTTCATCGCTGGATTCTCTTCGGCTTGTTTCCCTATCCGCGGCGAATGCGGCGGGCGCTCTGGCCGGCCCGGTTGGCTCAGCGGCTGGGGCTGATGCGGGTG
>DASVHB010000040.1:0-19312 GCA_036379195.1 Pirellulales bacterium | reverse complement strand
CTTGGGAGCGGGCGGCAGTGCCTGCCGGACAAACAGGCCCGACGCCGCCGCGCCCAGCGCCAGCGCCATCAGTCCGTGCCTGGCGGTAAGCTTCATGGGTTTAATCATGCGATGCGGTTCTCTACCAGCGTTTGATGCAGGGGACTTCTCGAAGAAATAACGACCAAGCTGATCTTCGCCTCTCGTAGCGACGCCATCTCGCCCTGCGTACAAACCACGGATAAACTTCCATCGTTCACAAGCGGCAACAGCCGGGCAGCCAACGCGGGCACCGCGCCTGTCCTCATTCTAGCGATCGCGGCGGGGCGAGGGCCAGCAACCCTCCGGTGGTGAGCAGTCGGGCAGGTTGCCAAATGAGCGACGCCCACCAACGCTCACTCTAGCCAAGTACGTCAAGGCTTGACCGTCTGGTCAATCGGGCAATACTAGTGCATGGCCGCCATCAGCTTGACATCAGAGGCCCGCGAGCAGTTCGACCGCTTGCCGGGCGCCATCCAGCCGCGCGTGGCGCGGGTTCTCGTGCGACTTGAAAAATGGCCTGAGGTGAGCGGCGCAAAACCGCTGTCGGGCGAGTTGGCTGGCCATTATCGAATACGAACCGGGGATTACCGAATTCAGTTTGTACCGACGCGCGCAGCCGACGATTGGTTGGTGGTTGTCGAAAAAATCGGGCACCGCGACGGCTTTTACGATTAGGAGCTTAAGCAACCGTGTTCGACCAGAGTTTGATCCAAACCGTGACGCTTTCGGGCGAGCGCTTCGTGATTCTACCGGAAGCTGAATTCCTACGGATTGCCGGCGAGCAGCGCGAGCCGGAACTTCCACCTGCCAACGCCGACGGTAACTACCCGGCGATTGAAACAGCCCGCGCGCTGATGGCCCGAAAGATGATTCGCGCCCGGAAAAATTTGGGCTGGTCGCAGGTTGAATTGGCACGCCGCGCCGGCGTGCGCCCAGAAACAATTAATCGTATTGAACAGGCGAAGCGCTCGCCCAGTCTGGCCACGTTCGACAAGCTCTATCGCGCACTTGAGGCGGGCGAAGCCGCTCGCGCCAGCGCAGTGGTCCCGGCTCCCGGCAAACGCCGGCGGAAGTAACAAGGCCGCGCCGCCAGCTCGAATCGGGCCAGCGAAGAAGGCGAGACCGGCGGTTGTTACTCCCCCTCGGCCCATACCCGCACGTCGCCATCCTCATCGACCTCGACATGGATGACGTTCGGGCGACAACAAACCGGACAATCTTCGACGTATTCCTGCTCCGTGCCGGCCGACAGGTCGATGGGCACGACAATTTCCTCGCCGCAACCATCGCAGACGTAGCTCGCTTCGTCTCTCATCGCCGATCCGTCAACGGTTACCCCGATGATTGCCGCGAGAGGTTTGTGACAAAGATGCCGGCGACTTCGTCGGGCGAAAGCTGGCTTACGGCAGCCTTGCCTTGCTCGTCGAAAAATCGTCCGGCCAGCGGAAACCGGTCTTGCAGCTCGCTGCTAAAAGCCAGCGCTGCTTCCCCCCGCGCTGCTCCGCCCAGCGCCCAGACGCCCGGCGCCGATTCTCGCCGCTGCATTTCATCGAAGGCGGCGGCCAGGGGCTGATGGTCAAGTTCGTAGCTCGACATGCCGTCGCGATAGGTCAGGCCCGGCACCTGCCAGAGACCCGCGGTGTCGGCCCACAGATAGCCGGGAAACCAAAGGTCGTGGAACCAACCGCGCCCGCGCTCGGTGGAGACCAGGCACATTCTTTCGCGGTCGAACTTCGCTCGGGCCTGCGGCCAGAGAACGGCGCTCGCTGAGATCAGCTCGTTGAACTCTGGGCAATAGGCTGCCCGAGCGTCGTCCTCTCCGGCGATCTCCAGCGGGATGATGTAATGGGCCAGCCGGTCACTGATCAGCCGCCGGGCGATTTGCTTTTGCTCGATAAGCTCAACACCGTGCCGCAGCGGCAGGAGCGAGTTGTCGATTTCGGCGGCCTCGGCATCGGTACCATCGACGAGCGCCGGAATTCGCCGAAACGCCTCTTGGTAAATCTCTCGGCCTTCGCCGCTGGAGTCCATTAGCCGCGTGAGGCCCTGGAAAACCCGCTGCGCCGGCGGCTCGCCCCAGCCCCAAAAGTCGCCCATCTCGGCGGCCTCGAAGATGGTTTGCCGATGGGCCAGCGCATGTTCGCGATGCAAAAGCACGTAGACCGACAGGATGCCATCGACGTCCACATGATTATTGACGGCCACGGTCCAGTGGCCAGCGCGCGGGTTTTCGAGGAACCGAAAACAGATTTCTGTTGAGGTTCCGGCCCGATATTCGGGCGGCGTGGCGTTCGGCCGCCAGTGGCTCAGTTCCAGATCGCTGTCGGGCCGGAACATGCCGCCGCCAGTGCCGTCGCAGAAAATGATCGGCCCCTCGCCGGGGCGAGCGGAGCCTTTGCCAACAATTTCGAAGCGATCGATCAACATGGTCATCCGGTTTAAAACTTACTCGTGGCGACTACGCCGCTTCGAGCAGCGCAACCGGAAACGCTCCGAGCAGGGCGGAGAGCGGCAAGGTTTGGTCGTTCACGGCGAGGGACTGGCCGGTGAATACGTCGCGCCACGCGCGCGAGGCAAAGGGAAATCGAACCAGCGTATCGCGCCAGACGTCGGCCGACCAAAGCGGGCGGCCCACCGCTTGCAAGGCCAGCGCCAACCGCGGAACCACGATCATCGCCGCGGCGCCTTCGTGCCGCCGCGCGAATGCGCACACGTGGTCAGCGGCGGGACCGGCCACTTCCAGCGGCAAATACTCGCCCGTTTGAAACAGCGCCGCCTGACGACGCCGAAAATTCAACGATTGGAAAGTGACATACAACTTAATGCGGCCGTCGCGCCACTGCTCCAGCAACTCGCCGCTGAGCGCCGCCAGATCGCCCGACGAGCGCCGCTTTAGCTCGGCCAGCCTCTCACGCCGGGTGGCGAAATCGACCGGCCGGCGGTTGTCGGGGTCGACCAGGCTTAGGTCCCAAAGCTCGGTGCCTTGATAAAAGTCGGGCACGCCGGGCGAACAGATCTTGAGCACCACCTGGGCCAGCGCGTTGTGCATTCCCGCCACGGCCAGCGGCGCGTGGAACCGCTCGAAGTCTTCCAGAAACTCGCTCGAGGCTTGCCGGTCGAGCACCGACGACACGAAGCGGTCGACCGCGCCCTCCCAGTCTTCCGAAGGGTTCGTCCAACTCGTGTTGGCTTTGGCCTCTTTCATGGCCTTGGTCATAAACTGGCGGATGCGGCCGATGAAGTCGTTCCAGGCCTCATCGCCAGCCGCCTGGGCATCGATCGGCCAGGCGCCCACCAACGTCTGGTAGAGCAGATACTCTTCGTTGAGGCTGGGCGCCTCGGCGCCGTCGACCTCGGTTTTGTGCCGCTGGTTGAGGCCGTGCCATCGCGTGATGGCCTGCTCCCACTCATTGGCGCATTCCGACAGCAAGTTGATGCGCGCCCGCACGTCTTCGCTGCGCTTGGTGTCGTGCGTGCTCGAAGCGAGCATCGTGTGCGGCCATTGTTCGTTGCGTTCGCGGTTGCGGCGGTGAAACTCTTCGACCGAGGCGCCGAACGACTCCGGATCGCCGCCCACTTCCGAGAGCGAGAGCAGCGGATAGTCGCGATAGAACGCGGTGTCTTCGATGCCTTTGGCCGTCACCGGCCCGCTAAGCTGCTGAAACCGCAGGGCGAATTCGCGGCGCTGCTCGCGCTGCTGCTCGTTCAGATGAGGCGGATGCTCCAGCAGCAGCACCGAGCCGACGAAGTCGAACAACGAACCGCTCAGCTCTGGGTTGCGGCGCTTGGCGATGCGCAGCGCCGCGGTGATGCGGCGGCGATCTTCGTCGCTGACCGGCGCGGCCCCCGGACGCACGTAGGTGCGGTACACCGGAAAGCAGGCGATGGTCTCGAGTAGCGCGGTGCGCAGCGATGAAAGCGTGAAGTCGCGCGAATAGCGATCGCTCTCCGAAATGCGGTCGAGCCGGCGGGCCAGCACCTGCAGCTCGCTCGACATCGAGCGCTCGAGAATCGTCTTCTTGCTTTCGTAGGCCACGTCGCGGAAGCGCCGGTTCTCGCCGATGAAGCGCAGGTAAAGCTTGCGCATCGGGGCGGCCGCGCGGCCGTCGATGAAGACCCCGTTCATCAAGTTCAGGAAGTCGTAGCCGGTGGTGCCCAGCACGGCCCAGTTGTTGGGCAGGGGTTCGTCGCGGCCCAGGATTTTTTCGGCCACCACATAAAGCGGCAGCTCGGCGTGCCGGCTCGGCCCCGACGAGACATCGACCGGCTGGCAGCCGGCCATCTGGCAAAACTCGGCCTGCAAGTCGCCAAAGTAACGCTCGGGGTCGAGCAGCCCGTCGGGATGATCGATGCGCAAGCCCGTCACCAAACCTTCTTCCAGGTAGCGGAAGACGAGCTGGTGGACTTCGCGAAAGACGGCGGGCAACTCGACGCGAATCGCCGCCAGCTCTTTGACGTCGAAAAAGCGGCGGTAGTTGATCTCGTCGGCGGCCACCCGCCAATGGCACAGCCGATAGGCTTGTTCGGAGAGCATCTGTTCGAGGCGGTCAAAGCTGCGCGGGTCGTCCGGCTGGCCGTTGACGTCGGCCACCGCCTGGTCAATCGCCTCGCGGATCACCGGCGCGGCCGCCACCAGGCTGTCAATCCGCCGCGGCGCCACTTGGTGCTCGAGCTGCCGCTGGTGCATTTTTTCGGGATCGGTGTTCGACAGCGGCGCCAAGCTGCGCAAAGAAAAAATGATGCTCTCCAGCTCCATCCAATGCGGATCGTCGGGAGTCAGGCGGCCGACGGCGTGTTGCTGCGCCAGTTCGAGCACCCGCGGCCAGCTTCGCAACGTGAGCGGAAAACGGCTCTCAAAATAGCGCAGATGAAACGAGCCCTTGGCAAAGACAAGCTTCAGCTCTTGGTTTTCCAAGGTCTTGCCAAATTGGTCGCCCAAAAACGGCAAGAGCACTTTGTTCTTCAGTTCTTCCTTGGGCGGCCGCCAGTCGATATCGAAAAAGCTGGCGTACGGCGAGCCCGGCCCGTTCTCCAACACGTCTTGCCAGATGCGGTTGTTCGGATCGTCGATTCCCATGTGGTTGGGAACCACATCCATCAACAGGCCCATCTCGTGGCGGTGGAGTTCCTGGGCAAAGCGGCGAAAGTCTTCCGCCGTTCCAAACTCGGGACTGATGGCGCTATGGTCGACCACGTCGTAACCGTGCGTGCTGGCCTTGCAGGCCCGGAACAACGGCGAGGCATAAGCATCGGAGACGCCCAAGTCGTGCAGATAGGCGATCAACTGCCGCGCCTGCTCGAAGCCGAAGTGGGCGTTGAACTGCAGGCGGTAGGTCGCTAACGGAACGCGGAAAGACAGCATGGCCTCGATTCTATGAAAACCGCGAAAGATGGCAAATCGAGGCGGCCGTTCGTGCGGCTTGGGCATGAAGCGACCAGCATGGTTCTTTACCCGTCAGCGACCGGTCGTGGGACCGCAGAGAAACGGCGGCAAAAGCGCACGAGGCCTGGGGGCCATAGGTGCGGCACGCCAATTGCGTTAAGGGGCACGCTTCAGACAGCCCGAGCATAGCCCCTACCACCGAAGATTGGTGAATTTTATGACAACTCGGCGAATTGCAGCTTCGCGTTTCGATGACGAGGGAGGGTGCTTAACGCTCGAAGCCGATGGCGCCCACGCGGGGAAGGGAACGATGATCAACTCTTTGCGGGTAGCGATTGCCGACGACGAGCCGCAGGTGCGAGAGACGCTCAGCGGCATGTTGCGGATTTTAGGCCACGAGGTGGTGTTCAGCGGTTCGACCGGTCGCGAGCTGGTCGATCACTGCCTGGAAGAACGGCCCGACCTGGTATTGACCGACATTCAAATGCCCGACATGGACGGGCTCGACGCCGCGATGGTCATTTATGAGCGTGCGCCGGCCCCGGTGATCTTATTGACCGGGTTTTGCAATCCTGAATTGATCGAGCGGGCAGAAGAAAACCACGTGCTCGGCTACCTGCTGAAGCCGGCCACGCAGGCCCAACTGGAAGCGGCCATCGGTCTGGCGGTGCGGCGTCACGAAGAGTTTCAGATGCTGCGTAAGGAGGCGGCCGACCTGCGGCAGTCGCTGGCCGACCGCAAGCTGATCGAACGGGCCAAGGGGCTGCTGATGAAACACTTGGGTGTGGACGAACCGGAAGCGTTCCGCCGCTTGCAGAAGTTTGCCAGCAACAAGAACAAGAAACTGATTGAAATCGCCGAGACGATCGTGACCGCGGCCGAAGCCCTCAACGGCAAATCGCCCGTGGGCCGTTGACCGTGCCTCGAATCTTAGTCATCGACGAAGACCGGTCGGTGCTTCAAGCCGTCCGGCAGGCGTTCAACAAGACGGGCATTCAGGTGGTGACTGCGCGCACGGCGGGCCGCGGTGTGACGTTGGCCGCCGAACGCAGCCCCGACGTGGTGATTTACGATCTGGCCACGTCGCTCGACGGTGGCTGGGTGCTGCTCGACCGGTTGCGCGCCGAAAACGCCCAAGTTCCGGTGGTTGTCATCTCAGCGCCCGATGGCAATCGCACGATGATCGAAGCGGCCAAGCGCGGCGCCTACGATTTTTTCTGGAAACCGCTCGACGTGGTCAGGCTGCGCGAGCTGGTGCGCGCCGTGTTGTCTCGCCCCGCGGTCACGGTCGCCGGGCCGAACGAAGACGAAGATTGCGCCGCGTGCCCAGCTCCGGGCGAACGGCTACTCGGGCGCAGCTCGGCCATGCAGCGGCTCTATAAGGAAATCGGCCAGGCCGCGCTGGGCGATGTGGCCGTGCTGCTGATCGGAGAAAACGGCGCCGGAAAATCATTGACCGCTCAGACCATCCACCGGCACGGAGTGCGGCACGGCGAGCGATTCTCGATGCTCGACCCGTCGGGCATGACGGTCGAGCGGCTGGAGCATGAATTGTTCGGCTACGAGCGAGGAGCGTTCGTCGGCGCCACGGCTCGGCGCATTGGCTGGCTCGAACGCACCAGCGGAGGCACCCTGTTGCTCAAGCAGGTCGAACAGTTGCCGCCTCGCGTGCAGGGGCGGCTCGTCGGATTGTTCGAAGAGCGCACCATCCGCCGCATCGGCGGCGGTTCGCCGGTTGCCGCCGACGTTCGGATTGTCGCCTCGACGCCGGCGGAGCTGGAGCCGTTGGTCGCCGCGGGACGCTTTCGGGCCGATCTTTACTACCATCTCGAAAGCTTCACCATTCGCGTCCCCCCGCTGCGCGAACGGCTGACTGATCTGGCCGAGTTGATCGACCACTTCTGGGCGCGGCTCACACACCGCATCAAGAACGAACAACACGCCTTCGCACCCGAGTTGCTCGATGCGCTGGCGGAACATCGCTGGCCTGGCAATCTTTGGGAATTGCAAAGCGTCGTCTATCAAATCTTCTGGCGCTCGCGGGGCCAGACGCCTTGGCGCGAGGCATTGCCCGAGCCATTGCGACCCGCGCGCTCGCCCGCCATTTCGGGCGCCGGAGCTGCGCCGACGGCGCTGGCGGCGGTTGACGAACTGATTTCCTCAACGGTGACGAACCGCGGCGCCAGCGACCTGTATGCCGCCTGCGTGGCGATGTTCGATCGCTATCTTTGCAGCCGCGTGCTCGAGCACACCGGCGGAAACCAATCGCGCGCCGCTCGCATCCTTGGTATGACGCGCCGCAGCCTGCGAACGAAAATCCGCCGCTGGGCCGAGTCGTCGGCCGAAGTTCGTCAGCGGAAACCACGGCAGGCGCCGAAGAAAGCCGTTCGCCGAGCGCGCACCCCATCGAGGCGCGGCGAAACCGACGCCACCTAAGCCGCCTTCCTGAGCGTGCCGGAAGGTAGGCGGCCGGGGCAATCGTGCTTTTTCCTCGCTGTCGCGATCGTACTTTTCTCGCTGGCGCGTCGGTCTACCGTGCGGTATGCCAAGTGCTTGCCGCTTGACTTATAATTATAGCGGCACTGCATTCTTCCTTCTTCGCGTGAGCATTTCATGGAGCTTTACGACGGGCCTCGGCACGGCTTGCAACCAGCCACGATTTACGACCCGCCTTCTGGCTCGCCGTTCGCCGATGGTTACGTTGGCCAACCGATCGTCGAGCGACCTCGCGTGTTGCTGCCGGCTCTCTTGTTCGTCGCTACGTGTGCCAGCACCTATGCCGTCCAAGGCCTGGCGTTCGCAGTGCCGCTCATGCTCATTTTGACGATGCACGAGTTGGGGCACTTCTTTCAGGCGCTGCGCTACGGAGTGCCCGCCAGCCTGCCGTATTTCATTCCGATGCCGTTCAGCCCGATTGGCACGATGGGAGCGGTGATTGGCATGCAGGCCCATGCCGGAGATCGCAAGGCGCTGTTCGATATTGGCATTACGGGTCCGTTGGCGGGGCTGCTGCCCGCCGTCATTTGCGCGGTCGTTGGGCTGCAACAATCCGAAGTGTTCGAGGTCGTACCCGGACGACACGGACTGATGCTAGGCGAGCCGCTATTTTTCAAGCTGCTGGTGTTTCTCACGTTCGGGCCGCTCGATGCCACCCACGATGTCGCCTTGCACCCGCTGGCGTATGCCGGTTGGGTGGGCATCTTCATCACCGGCCTGAACTTGATTCCCATTGGCCAGCTCGACGGCGGGCACGTGCTGTATGCACTGCTGCTGCGGCGGGCGCATCGCGTGGCGGTGCTGCTGTTTGTGGCCGCGGCGATCGGGGTGGCGCTGTTCGGCTATGGCGGCTGGTCGCTGATGCTGCTGTTGTTGTACTTCACGGGTCCGAAGCATCCGCCCACCGCCGACGACACCGTGCCGCTCGACCGAGGCCGGGTGGTGCTGGGCTGGCTGACGCTCTCGTTCGCCGTGTTGGGTTTCACGCCGCAGCCGTTTTATGGCATTTGAAAAAATGCGGGGCCATTGTCGCCTTTCGCTCCAGCGAAAGTAGCGCTACTTTCGCGGAGCGAAAGGCGACAATGGCGCTTGACTGGTAGTTGCGCACGTTAACCCGGATGATTCGTCAGGAGATGGTAGCCCGGCGCGTGAGCGAGGATCGTTGCCCGGTTCACCCTCGCTTACGTGTCGGGCTTCCAAGCTCTACGCCCGTCATGCACCGTGCGGACGTTCGCGAATCGTCTACGACGCCTCGGCCAATTCTGGCTGAAGGCTTTCGGGCGCCGGCTCGCAGGTGGGAATCTCCATGCAGTCCAGCGCGCTGAGCTTGCCCAGTCGCGGCCGCAACACCCCGTGGCACTCGACCACGTGCTGCGCGTATTCCGCGTTGTTCTCGACCAGCAGCCGATGCAGACGCCGCAGGTTGTAGTGCGGCACGGCGGGATACAGATGGTGTGTCAGATGCGCGTCTTGCCCGTAAATGAACATCGCCCAGGTGGCCAGCGGCCCGGCGAAGATCACGCGGCTGTTGGTCAGCTTGCCGTCGTCGGCGTTGGCATGCTGATAGAGATCGCGCAGCAGCATGTAATAGGGAAAACTGGTCAACAAGGGCGTCACCCACAACAGCCAGAAATAAACGCCCCATTCGTAGCCCGTCGCATATCGGGCGACCGCCAGCCCAAACTCCAGCAGCGTCAGCCAGGTGAGCCGCATCAGACTGGCCACCTTGCTCGAATAGACGGGGCGGAAATCGGTCTGAAAATACCAGTCGTCGGGCAGCGAGAACACCACCGCGCTGGCTCCCGCCAACAACACCAAGGGCGAGAGAGCTAACTGCCAGCCGGTGCCATAGTAGCTCAGCAGCCCCATCACCGAGACCATGATCGGCAGGTAAGCCAGCCCCAGCAAACAGGTGATCCGAAAGCCGCAGATGCGGCCAGGCAACTGCCGCGGAAGAGTTTTCTGATAGGGATTCACGCACGTGCCGAACGACGTGGTGCAGATGTTGTCCCACACGTAGCGCAGCAGCCGAGCCGGCCGAAACATGCAATACACAAACTGCCGCGCAAATTCGCCGCGGGTCATTGGGAAGCGGTCCATCATCCGGGTCTTGCCCATGTTGAGCAACTCCGGATCACGCTCCCAATCGTTGGTGTACTCATGATGCCCCAGGTGCATCAGGCGGTACTGATTTGTGGTCGAAAAAATCGGAAACATGCAGAACCAATCGGAAACCAGTTCGTTCCAAAACCGGTTCTTGAGCAAGATCCAGTGGGCGCCCTCGTGGCCCAGCCCGGCAAAGCGGTGTTGCACGGCCCCGACCAGCAAAATGCCCAAAGCGACGACAGGCACGTTCCAGATCCAAGCAAGACCCCAGCTCCCGCGCAGCTCGCAGAAGGCGATGGTCGAGGTGAGCACCGCGGCCAAGGTCAGCCAGTCGATGGCCAAATACACCAGGTTGCGATAGTTGTCCAGGTATCGCAACGGGTGAATCAGCGCGTTTAGCTCACGGCTGTTCAGTGTTTTTCCTAACTGTTTCACACGCATCGGCAGATTCAACTCACAGTAGACAAACTATGCGGCTGGACAGTTGCCATCGTAATAAACTCCGGGCATCTTGCCTAGCTTCTCACCCTGGCAACCGCTCCCTCGGCGGCTTTTCTGGCCGCTTTGGGACCACCCAACCGCCAACCACTCTCAAAACGTATCCAGAATGAACTGGTGCCCGTAGTGGTATCGCCGGTTCTGCGGATAGTAGTTGTGCCAGTTGCGGTTGTAGACCGGAATGCGCATTTCGGGCGGATAGCGGTAATAGAGACTTTCGGAGCTGCGGTAGTAGTCGGCGCTCCAAAAGTTCTGTGGATAGAAGACGTAAGGATAGTGGTAGAATCGCTGCCAATCTTGGGTGTTGTAGCTGTGACCCCATTGGCGGCCGAAGGCCTGTTGGGCGCGGGCTTCGGTGGCAGCCGAAGCCGCCCAGAAGCTCGCCGCGCAGCACAACGCCAGCGCGATGCGGCGTATCATAATTCCCCCCTGGATCGTCCCGATGCGGCGCGGCGGTTGTCAGCGGGTCATCCCAACCCAAACCGTGCGCGCGCATCGCTTGTTATTGCTATCCAAGAGATCGGCATCCGCCTGACCGGCGCTCGAAGAATATCCGGCAACCGCGTTAAACGCCGCAAATTAGCCAGGCAACCTGCCTTCGGCCAGCTCGCGGTCCCACTGGTCCATCAACGGCCAGTCGACGGCGCAGGTGCCGAAATCGGCCATGTGTAGATAGCCCTCGAGCCGGGCCAACGTCTGGTCGACCAGCGCGTTGTTCTTGCGAAAGATCGGCCCGTGGCTGGGTAGCAACCACTCGACGTCGCTTTTGCGAATGCGCCGCAGCGACTCAATAAACGCCGGCAGGTTGCTGCCGTGATGGGCGTCGATGGCGCCCACACAGCCGTCGCGGTAGATGTTGTCGCCGCTGAACAGCAGGTTGCCCAGCCGGAACGATAGTTGGCTGTCGGTATGCCCCGGCGTGTGCCACACTTCCAGGCCGAGCGACCCGACGCGGATCGTGTCGCCCTCGTCGACAAATTCGTCGATCTTGACGGGCGGCATTTCCAGATGAATGTTCTGGGCCGTTACTTCGGCGAAGGTCTTGATGCGGTCGCCCGACTCCAGCGGGTCCGCCGCTTTCGGGTGCCCGGTGACCGTGGTCTTGAGAATCTGCTTCAGTTTGGCCAGGCCCTGAATGTGGTCGACATCGGCATGGGTGGCGACCACGGTCTTGCAGTTGGAAAGGGGGAAATCCAACTGCCGGATCATTTCGACAATTTCGTCGACGGTCTCCTCAAAGCCGATATCGATCAAGATCCAGTCGGGCCCGTCATAGATGAGATAGACGTTGCACCCCAGCCGTTCGCCGGCCTGGTGATTGATTTCGATCACGTGAGGGAAGACGGGCTTCCGCTCGAGCATGTGCCACCCTTTTTTGCTGGAGGAGTGCCGGCTTTTCCGGCAAGACGAGGTCGGCCTCGTCCACCAGATTCTAGCGACAGCCGCCCCGCGGCCACAAGGTTGCGGCCTCGCGGGCAAATCCGACCATCCGATCTTCGCAAATTCCGACGCGGCGCGTTGAGCCGGCAAACTTCGCGGATTAAACTTCAAAGGAATACCGCCCGCCACGACACCAATCGGCCTCGAGGTTGTCTGCATGCATCGCCTGATTTTCTCGTGCCTTGTCACCGCGACGGCGGTTTGCTGGCGTCCCGCCATCGGCCAAGAGACGCGCCAGCCTCGCCCGATCGTGGCGGCCGATGCCAAGCTGGAGCTGCTTTACACGCGCAGCGAGCCCATCTCCGGCGGGTTGACCGAAGGCCCGGCCGCGGCGCCCGACGGCAGTATTTATTTTACCGACATTCCCGAAGGCGAAGACGCGGGGCTGATCGTTCGCTTCGACCCCAAGACGGGCGCTACTTCCATCTTCGCCGCCGACAGCCACAAGGCGAACGGTCTGATGTTCGATGCCGAGGGCCGCCTGGTGGCGTGCGAAGGCGCCGATCTCGGTGGGCGCTGCGTATCGCGCTGGGATTTGAAAACCCGCCAGCGCGAGGTGCTGGCCGATGATTACAACGGCAAAAAGTTCAACGCTCCCAACGATCTGTGCATCGACCTGAAAGGCCGCATTTACTTCACCGACCCGCGCTACCTGGGCGAGGAAGCGCGCGAGCTGGAGCATCGCGCCGTCTATCGCATCGACACCGACGGCACGGTGGCCGAGGTGACGCACGAGGTCGAAAAACCCAATGGCATCGCCATCAGCCCCGATCAGCAGACGCTTTACGTGGGTGATAACAACAACGGCACCGACCGCATCGACTCGAAAGGACCGCCGCCCGAAAAAGGCGCCATGAAGGTCTACGCGTTCGCGCTCGACGCGGCGGGTATGGTGGCCGGGCAACGAAAGACGATCTACGATTTCGGCCGCGAAAGCGGCTGCGACGGCATGACCGTCGACGCCCAGGGAAACCTTTATTTGACCTCGCGCAGCGCCAAGCGACCGGGCATTTTGATTCTCGATCCGCGCGGAACCGAGCTCGGCTTCATCGCCACGGGCGAACCGCAGCCCGACGCCAAAGAGCCGAAGGGCCTGCCGAGCAATTGCGACTTCGGCATTGGCGACGAGCGCAACGTGCTTTACATCACCGTCGACAAGAGCCTCTATCGCATCCGGCTCAACGCCGAGGGATACCATATTCCTTGGCGCTAGTTGAAGGCAAAAAGATGGTGGGCAAAAAAATGAAGGAGATGTGGAGATGACGAAGAGATAGGGAGATGAAGAGAATGTTCTCCTTCATCCCCTTATCTCACGACATCCCCTTATCTCCCATTTTTTTGCCCCCCATTTTTTTGCCTTCCTCCGAGCGCGCTAGAGAAGCTGGCCGGCGAGCAACTGCCGGGTGCGTTCGTTTTGCGGCGCGTCGAGCACTTGCTGGGGCGGGCCTTCTTCGATCACCCGGCCCTCGGCCAACACCACCACGCGATCGGCGGCCCGCCGGGCGAAGCCAATCTCGTGCGTCACCATCAACAACGTCAGCCCGTCGCGCTTCAAGCCTTCTAGTACGCGTAGCACTTCTTGCTTTAGTTCCGGGTCAAGCGCACTGGTGATCTCATCACACAGCAGCGCCTGGGGCTGCATGGCCAGCGCTCGGGCGATGGCCACGCGCTGCTTTTGCCCTCCGGACAACTGTTGCGGATAGGCCGCGGCCCGCTCGGCCAGTCCCACGAGTTCGAGCAGCCCCCTTGCCCGTTGGTGCGCGCGGCTGCGCGGCCAGCGCAGCACGCGCTGGGGCGCTTCGGCCACATTTTCCAGCGCCGTCAGGTGCGGAAAGAGCTGAAAGTCTTGAAAGATCATGCCGACCAGCCGCCGCACCTGCGGCCAAACATGGCGGGCCGGGTCGAGCGCTTCGATGCTATGTGGGCCGACCCGCACCTTTCCGGCGTCCCAGCGATGCAGACCATTGATGCACCGCAGCAACGTCGATTTGCCGCTGCCGCTGGGACCGATGATCGCCACCGCTTCGCCCGCCGGCACCTGCAACGACACCCGGTCGAGCACGGTTCGCGGGCCGTAGTGCTTGCACAGGTCGGTGACTTCGATCAGTGGTTGCAACGGTGTGACTGGTGACTGGTGGCTGGTGACTGGTGGCTGGTGACTGGTGGCTGGTGGCTGGTGACTGGTGACTGGTGACTGGTGGCTGGTGACTGGTGGCTGGGGGTTGGCGAAATGACCCTCTCCGACTCCCGCTCTTCCCCTGTTCCCTGTTCCCTGTTCCCTGTTCCCTGTTCCCTATCCCCAACGTCGTTCCAAATACCGCGATAAATAACCCAGCGGTATCGACATCGCCAGGTAGAGTGCGGCGGTCAACAGGCCAAGCTCGACAAACTTCAGGCTCGATCGCGAGAGGATGAGATACTCTTTGGTCAATTCGCGCACCGCGATCACGCTCACCAGGCTGGTGTCTTTGAACAAGGCGACCAGGTCGTTGGTCATCGGACCCAGCGCCGTGCGGATCGCCTGCGGAAAGACGATGCGGCGGAAGGTCACAGGGTCCGACATGCTTAAGGCGCGAGCGGCCTCCCATTGTCCCTGCGGCACGGCCTGGATCGAACTGCGATAAATCTCCGATTCGTAGGCGGCGTAGTTCAGCCCGAAACCGGCGATCGCCGCACCCACCGCTGGCAAGGCCAGATGCCAGGCCTCCAAGTAATGCGCCACGCCGAAGTACAAAAAGAACAACAACAGCAACAGCGGAATGCCGCGAAAGAATTCGACGTAAGCCAACGCCAGCCATCGCAGCGGCGCCGGACCATACAGCCGGCAAAGAGCCACCACCAAGCCCAGCGCCACCGCCAACAGCATGCTGGTGGCCGTGAGGAACACGGTCATGCCAGCCGCCCGAAACAGCAGCGGCGCGTATTGCCGCCAGCTCCACAGCCGCGACGACGCGGCCACAATTTGCTGATCGACCACGTCGGCCGGCTCAGAAGCGTCGGCGAGCGGTTGCCCTTCGGCGTCGAAGCCCAGTCCCTGTCGCTCGGCATCGTCGGCGGCCAGCCGCGCCTGATCGGTATTCCACAACCGCCAGCGTCGCAAGATCTGCTGCCAACGGCCCGAACGCATCAGCTCGCCGAGGGCTTCGTCGATGGCCGCGATCAGGTTTTCATCCTTGGGCCGGGCGGCGATGCCGTATTCGCCCCGGGCAAGATGACCGCCGGCCAACTTGAACCGCGGATTGGTCTCGCCATAAAACGTGACGATGGGCGTGTCGAGCAGCACGGCATCGAGTCGGCCGAGTTCCAAGTCGAGATAAGGCTCGACCTGGCCGTCAAAGGCGATGGTTTCGATTCCCGTGCCCGCCAGCAGGCGTTCGGCCGCACTGCCCGCCATGGTGCCCACCAGGCGTCCGCGGCAGTCGGCCAGACTGGCGATCTGTTGTTCCTCGCGCCGCACCACCAGTTGCTCGGCGTAGATGTAGTAGGGGCGCGAAAATCGCATGGCCCGGCGATTTTCGGGCGTGATCTCGTACCCGCTCAAGATGATGTCGAAATCGCCCTTGGCCAGACCCAATTGCAAGGCGACCCATTCGTATTGCACAAATTCGGCGGCAAGCGGCCGCCCGACGCGCTGGCTGCATACTTCGGCCAAGGCGTCGGCCAGTTCGACCTCGAAGCCGATCACGCGGCCCGGATCGAGCGGATCGCGCAGCTCGAAGGGCGCGCCGCCCTCGGCATCGCCGCCCCAGCGCAGCACGCCGCTCTTGAACCGTTCGCCGAGCCGCCGCCAGTCGGGTTGTATCGCAAACACCGGTGAAACGGCAGCCGGCAATACGCCAACGGCCAACAGCAGTAGCGTCAGTAAACGCAAGAAAGCAGGCATCTTCGATCGAATGGTTAGCCACGGATGAACACGGATGAAACACAGATAAGACTATCTTGCGAGTTGCTCAGGTTCGCTCATCGCCGAAAGCCCTTTCTGTCATCCGTGTTTGATCCGTGTTTCATCTGTGGCTCCCACAGAATGCAGGGCGCGCCTCGTCGCCCACGATCTGCAAACCGGAAGCTTGGACGACCTAGGCAGGTCATCCTACAAAGATACCGATCTTGGTTATCGGGCGCTAGGCAATGCCGGGGCGCACGCACGGGCGACCGACTACATGAGCTAACGAACGGGCCGCAGCTTGATATTGCGGAAGCAAACCGCGTTGCCGTGATCTTGCAGGCAGATATAGCCTTTGGTGGCTTTGCCAAACCTGGCCATCGAGCCAAACTTGCTCTTGGCCACGCGCTCGTCCCAGTCTTTGCTTCCCTTGACGTACTCGTTGTACTTGGCGCCGTTCATGTACGTTTCGCATTTTTGCGGCGTGATGAGCACGCGCAACTGGTTCCATTGGCCGGCGGGCCTGGTGGCGTCGCTTTTGGCCGGATAGAGCTGATACAGCCAGCCCGATTTTTGCGGGTCGTGCCCGTCTTGGTTGTCCTGAATCTGAATCTCGGGTCCGGTCATCCAAGGCGCGCCTTCTTCCTCGGTGACATGGAACATCAGCCCGCTATTGCCGCCTTTCGAGATGCGATAGTCGAGCACCAGCTCAAAGCTGTCGTATTGCTCGGCGGTGACAATGTCGCCCGCTCCATCGCCGGCGCGGCAGAGCGCGCCGTCTTCAATCTTCCATCCCGAGCCAAGCTCCTTGCCCCGATATTTCCGCCAGCCGTCGGTGTTCTTGCCGTTGAACAGCAACTGCCAGCCTTCGGCTTTTTCCTTTGCCGTCAGAGTATTCGGTTCGGCGGCATCGTCGGCCGATTGCGCCGAGGGCGCGCGATTCAAAAAAGCCATCATGAGCATCAATACGGTAAGCCAGGATTTGAGCGACATTGAACAAGTACTCCTTCGTTGGGCGACAGGACCATGCGAGCTTCGGCACCGCTTTCGATAATAGCGGTCTATGATAATCGACGGCGAGCCGCTGAAAACCGGGTCGCCACGATTTCGTCGCGCCGGCTATCGGCTGCTCATGCTCCTTTTTTCTTGCGCTGACTGCGGATCTCGGCCATCATAAAGCTCATGGCATGACCGTATTCGCGGACCGCGCCGCCATAGTCTTTTTGCTCGGCGCAGGCCATGGCCCGCGTGTCGAACTCGTTGAAGCGGTTCCAATCGACCGCCCAGTTTTCTTCGGTGGCGGCCTCGCGTAATTGCTTCACTACCTTGGCCAGCTTATCGACAAACTCGTTATTGAGCTGGCAAGCGCGCGAGGCATACGGACCGCGACCAAATCGCTGCCCTTCGACGCCATATTGGCTCGCGCCTCCCAGCTTCCAGATCAGGGCCGTCAGACCCGCGGCGACAGCCCCGATGCCCGTAACGACCGCCCCGATCCACTGGCCGGCCATCGCCAGCACGAGGGTGGCCAATGCCGTCACTCCCAGGGCGACCCAAACAAACGGATGCACCGGGCGGCTGGCTGCTCGCCCGGGCGTGGGCCAGCCGATCGCGGGCAGCGGCGGCGACGCCACCACGCGCACCACAATCACACTGATATTGTCGGGTCCGCCGCGCAGGTTCGCCAGATCGACCAGCACCTGAGCGGCCTCGCGCGGCGAAAACGCTCCGAGCAAGGTGCCGATCTCTTCGTCGTTGACCTGCCCGCTCAGACCGTCGCTGCACAGCAAATAGGTGTCGCCCACCGCCACGGACAGCGGCCCTTCCAAATCGACTTCGACGTGCGGCGAGGGGCCGAGCGACCGCGTGATGATGTTCTTGGGAATGTAGCCTGGCACTTCCTGCTCGCGCATCTTGCCCGTCGCCATCATTTCCCACACCAGGCTATGGTCGAACGAGAGCTGCTCGATGCGGCTGTCGCGCAGGCGGTAGACGCGGCTGTCGCCCACGTGCGCCACCAAAACGCCTTGGGGCAACAGCAGCAACACGCTGGTGGTCGTGCCCATGCCGCGGAAATCGAGGTTGGCCTGACCGCGCGAATGGATTCGGGCGTTGGCGTCTTCGATGGCCTTGCGGATGGCGGCGGGCGGAGGCTCGTCGCGCAGCTTCTGATAGGTGAGCGGCACGGTGTCGCAGGCCATTTTGCTGGCCAATTCGCCCGCCGCGTGGGCGCCCATGCCGTCGGCCACCATGAACAGGTGCCCTCGTTGACCCCAGGTCTCGGCGTTGTTGGCCAGGGCCGCGGCGATCGAATCTTGATTGTTGGCCCGGCGCAGGCCGATGTCGCTGACGGCGGCGTGCTCCAGGTAGTTCTCCCAAGTGACGGGGCGCTCGGCCATAGTGCTGGCGGGAGGATTCATACCAGAGCGGGTGGAAGGCTGCGCCGCGAAGTGGGGCGCCAGCCCTTGTGATTCTAATTCGTCGCGCCGCCGTGGGATAGATGCGGTTCAGTTTCGGTCTGGCTGGTTTCCGGCCGCGGCAGTATAGTATGGCCCCATTTCTCTGCCCTCGAATTCACCGCCCCCAACTCACTGCCCCCGAAACGTCGCAAGCCTGTGATTCGCTCGTTTCCACGGCTCTGGTCGCTCGCCGCCGCGCTGATGCTGTGCGCGCTGGCCTGCGGCTGCGTGCAGCGGCGGTTGACGATTCGCTCGACGCCCCCCGGCGCACTGGTGTACATCGGCAACTTGGAGATCGGCAAAACGCCTTGTTCGGCCAGCTACCTGTGGTACGGCGTGCGTGAAATCAAGCTGGTCAAGGACGGCTACGAGACGCTCACGGTGCATCAATGGATCGGGCCGCCCTGGTATGAGATTCCGCCGATCGACTTTGTGAGCGAAAACTTCGTGCCCTATGAGCTGCGCGACGAGCGAACGTTGCAGTTCCAACTCATTCCGCTGCGCGTGGTGCCCAACGATCAGCTCTTAAACCGCGCCGAGGGGCTGCGTCGAACGAATCGTTCCGAGAACATGACGGCGCCGCAACCAGTGGTCGTGGCGCCGGCGTCGCCGACAGCGCCGCTGCCCACCGCGCCGCCGGCGGGCATGCCTCCGCCCGTGGCGCCTCCCGCAGCCATGCCGCCTGGCGGGCGCTGGCCTTTCTTGCGCCGCTTGTTCCCCGAGCGTCCGCCGGCCACTTACCCCACCTTCGGTCCCCAGCCGCCGCCAGGGCCACGGTAGCTCGTAGCGGCAACTTGTTCACAGCAATATGATGTGTCATCATGTTTGCGGTGATTCGTTGAGAACAAAGAGTACTAGGAGCTCACCGTTCAATGGTTGGAAAGATCGAACAATGGGACCATTGTCTTGGCGTGCGTATTCCTCCATCGGTCGCTGAGCAAGCACAGTTCCGCGCCGGCAGCATGGTGACAATCACGTTGGAGAACGGCCGGCTCGTCGTGGCACCGGAATCGCCGGTCGTGTTCA
>DASVHB010000039.1:0-2983 GCA_036379195.1 Pirellulales bacterium | reverse complement strand
TGCGCCAGCCTTCCTTCTCGCGCCGCAACGCCCACAGAATCTCGTCGGTAATCGGTTGCCCGTCGTCGCCGATGTCGGTCCACTTTGAGGCCACGTGAGCCAACTTGCCGTTGCCCTCGGGCGGCAGCTCAACATCGCCGATTGCAAACGTGGCGGTCTCGCTCTCCGTCGGCGCCAGGCCCATGTCTTGTTCGGCGGTTTTTTCACGTGCCAGCGACGTGAGCATGGCGTTGGCCGTGTCCTGGTCGCCCGATTTAATGGCGTTCAAAAAGGCTGAAACGGTGGCTTCCGGGCCGGGCAGCGAATCGTCTTGGGCGTCGTCGCCATGAACCGATTCTTCAATCCTGTCCGACGAGTCTGCCGCGGGCGAGGCATCGGCCATTGGTTGTTCGTTCGTCGAACCGCCGCAACCCACCGAAAAGCCTAGCACGCACGCCAAAGCCAGTAACCAACCACCGCGTTCCATCGCGTCCGCTCCTCGAAAGTCCAAAAGAAACCATTGCCGCGAAAAGTGGCTGCGGAGTCTCTCAGGAAGCTTAGTCCGGGTCAAGGCGAATCGAGGCTTGGTTTGCGGCAAAAGCCAAGGCCGATTAAGCTTTTTGGCAATCCCCTGTTGCCGCGACCCTAGGCTTTCGCCGGAGCGAAAGTCGCGCTACGATTTGTTCTCCCTGCATGTTTCGCCTCGATGTCGATTGATTGTCTTAGCGTCGGCGTGCTGGTGGCCGATCATCTTTGCGCGCCGATCTTGCGAGTGCCTCACGCCGGCGAGCTATTGCTGACCGATCATCTGCTGCTGAACATCGGCGGATGCGCGTCGAACGCGGCGATGGACCTCGCCCGGGTGGGAGTGAAAGTGGCTGTCGTCGGCTGCGTCGGCGACGACGCCTTCGGCAGGTTTGTCATCGAAACGCTCGATGCTCGCGGAGTCGATACCGGCTCGATCCTCCGTCTGCCCGATGTGGGCACCTCGGGCACGTTGATTATCAACGTCTCGGGCGAGGACCGCCGCTTTATTCACACCATCGGGGCCAATGGCCGGCTTTCGGCGGCCGATATTCCGCTGGAGCGGGTGCGGCAAGCCAAGGTGTTTTATGTAGGCGGCTTTTTTTTGATGCCTGGCCTGCGGGCCGACGAGTTGACCGAGTTGTTTCGGCAGGCACGGGCGGCGGGTGTTGTCACCATGCTCGACGTGGTCGTGCCCGGCCCCGGTGATTACTGGCCGCAGCTTGAACCGCTGCTGGCGGAAACCGATGTCTTCTTGCCCAACAACGACGAAGCGGCCTTGCTTTGTGGTCTTGACGATCCGCGCCGGCAGGCCGAACGGTTCCACGCCGCCGGCGCTAAAACGGTGGTCATCACCTGCGGCGGCGAGGGCACCGTGCTCGTCGCCGAGAGTCTGCGGCTGCAAGCCGAAACCTACCCGGTTACGTACGTCGGCGCCACCGGCGCCGGCGATGCTTTTGACGCCGGTTTTATCGCCGGCTTGCTCGAAGGGGGCGACGTGCGGCGTTGCCTCGAATGGGGCAGTGCCCTGGGGGCAAGCTGTGTGCGTTCGATCGGGGCCACCGACAGCGTCTTCACGCGCGATGAGGCATTGGCCTTCATGCGCCAGCACCGCTTAAAGATGCGGGAATGGTAGTCCGCGGGGGATGGCCAGCGGATCATCACGCGGAGCGTGATGGCTAAGGCGGCGATGGTTAAACTGACGAACATGGCAAATGATGGTGTAACAATAGCCCTTGCGTCCGCTCGAAGGCTGCTGGTCGTTGCCGCGCTGGCCTGTTTGCCAACCGGTCTGACGCGCGGCCAGGGATATGCGCCCGAAACAGCAGTCGAAAAGATGACCTCGGGCGAAGGGTTGGTCGTCAAGCTCTTTGCCAGCGAGCCGGAGATACGCCAGCCGATTCTCGTGAAATGCGACGACCGTGGGCGGCTGTGGGTGATCCAGTATCTGCAATATCCCAATCCCGCCGGACTGAAGCGGGTGCGGGTCGATCGCTTTTCGCGCACCGTCTACGATCGCGTGCCACCGCCCCCTCCGCACGGGCCGAAAGGCGCCGATCGCATCACTATCTGCCAAGACCGCGATGGAGACGGACGCGCCGACTCGTTTTGCGACTTCATCTCGGATTTGAATCTTTGCACGGGCTTGGAGTTTGGCGACGGAGGCGTCTACGTGCTGCAAGCGCCGTATCTGCTCTTTTACCCCGACCGCGATGGCGACGACCGGCCCGATGGCGACCCCGAAGTGCTGCTCGAAGGTTTTGGAATGGAAGACGCCCAGTCGCTGGCCAACCATCTCACGTTGGGTCCCGACGGCTGGCTGTATGGCCTCAACGGCAGTACCACGACCTGCCGTATCCGCGGACTCGAATTCCAGCAGGGCGTGTGGCGCTACCATCCGCGCACCAAGGATTTCGAATTGTTTTGCGAAGGGGGCGGCAACGGGTTTGGCCTCACGTTCGACGCCAAGGGCCGGCTGATTTACAGCTCGAATGGCGGGCTGTGCTGGCATGGCGTGCAGGGCGGCTACTACGAAAAATCATTCGGCAAGCACGGGCCGCTGCACAATCCGTATGCCTACGGTTGGTTCGGCAGCGTCGAGCACACCGGGCTGACCGGCCGGCCCAACACCGGCGGCACCATCTACCTGGCCGACGTTTTCCCACCGCAATATCGCGGCGCTTTTTTGTGCGGCGATTTTTTGGGACACACCTGTTCTTGGTGGCGGGTGGCGCCGCGCGGCTCGACGCTCCGCATGTCGCTGGGCGGGCTGCTCTTGGACTCGCACGACACCTGGTTCGGTGCCACCGATCTTTGTCTGGCGCCCGACGGGGGCGTCTTCGTGTGCGACTTTTTCGACCAGCGGACCGCCCATCCCGAACCCGATGCCAACTGGGACCGGTCGAACGGCCGCGTCTATACAATCTTGCCCGTGGAAGGCAAGCCGTTGGCCAAACCGGTCGATCTCGAAGGCCTCACC
>DASVHB010000038.1:0-8001 GCA_036379195.1 Pirellulales bacterium | reverse complement strand
GCAGCAGCTTGGCTGGTACCCGCCGGGCTATTTGAACGCCGACTCGCCCTCCGACCGCATCCTGGAAACCGTCGAACGGTTCGAGGAAGACCTGTCGGGACGCGTCCGCACACATCGCCCGTTCAGTGTCTTGATCGACGTGGGCGAACCAATCGCCGTGGCCCCCGAACGCGATCGCCACGCCCTCACCGACCCATTGCTGGAAAGCATCGAGCACGGCTTAAAAGCTAAGCTCGAACGAATGGGCGGCGAGCCTACGGCACAGGAAAAGAACCTGGTGACAGCCTGAACTCGGCTATTCCGGGTCAACCCGGATTATTCATTAGGCCGCGGGCTGTCCGAACCAGGGGAGTCGTACAGCAACCCGAAGCGCAAGCGAGGCAAGTCCATTGCTTCTCCTCGCTTGCGCTTCGGGTTGGTGTGGGCTGATAAATAATCCGCGCTACCGCATCGCCACGCGTTCGACGAATTCGCAACCGACGAGGAACTGCCCCGGCTCTTCGGGCCGCGGCAGATGTCGGACCACCTGCACCGCGACACAGGTCAGGCGTTCGCGTTCGCCCAGGCCGAAAATGGCTTTGCGAAACGTCGGCGCTTCGGGCCAGTAAAAGGCGATGCCACCCGTCGAAATATCGTGACACTCCACCGCCGTGAATTGATCGCGGCTGGGCATCCGCTTGTAAAACGGCGCGATCAACTGCGTCACGGGAAACCGTTGGCGGTAGCTCTTGCGACGCTCATCTTGCCGCTGTGCCCCAGCCTTTTCCAGATGAGCGACAATGTCTTCCAAAAGCTGTGGATCCAAATCGGTCGCGGAGTTGAAAACTGGAGTGTTCGGCGGCGAGGCCGGATTGATCTGTTGTTGCCCGAGCGTCATGCATCACCCGACAGATGGTCAATTCGAGTACCAGAAACTCTACGTTGACATTTACCGGCGTGTCGGCAAATCAGGCGGTGAAGGCAATGCGATCGTCAGATCCGTTGCAATCGGAGGAACAGGGAACTCCCCAACCCCGAACCCCTATCCCCCACCCCCTATCCCCCAACCACCCCGAGCCGCCGCTCCAACAACAACACCGACGTATCATCATGCCTTCCGGCTCCGGCGGTAAAGGCATGCGAATGGTGGAACACGGCGTCGAGCGTCTCGGCCGGCGACTCGTGGCGGCATTCGAGCAAGGTGCGCTTCAGACCCTCGATGCCAAACTGTTGGTGGCCATCGCCATGGGCCATGGCCTCGACGACGCCATCGGTGTAGACCACCAGCCGATGCCCCGGAGGCAACGGCGTGCTGATGGTTTCGTATTGCGCGTCCTTATCGACCGCCAGAGGCAGTCCGCCATCGTGATTGGCGTCTCCCAGTTCGCGCAGCTCGCCGGTGGCGAGGTTGTGCAGCAACGGCAGGCAGTGACCGGCCGAGGTCCAGCTCAGCACGCCGTCGGCCACAATGCCATAAATCAGCGTGATAAAACCCTCCTGGTCGCGCACGATGTCCTGATCGCAGAGGCGGCGGTTGATTTGCCCCACAAATTCGTGCGGCGCCCCGGCCAAATCGTTCTGCAACTGGTTGATGAGAATGTGCATACTCATGATGGCCAAGCAAGCCTTGATGCCGTGCCCGGAAGCATCGCCGACGAGAAACACCAGCCGCCCGCCGCTCAACTGAAAGGCGTAGTAATAATCGCCGCCGGCCAATACGACCGGCTGGCCGCCGCTTACCTGAATCTGCGATGGCTCGTACCGCGCGACGATCTCGTAACCTGGCGGCGCCGACATGTCGCGGGGAATCATCGACTCTTGCAAGCTGCGAACCGATTCAATCTCGCTGCGGAGCTTTTCGGCGAGCAGTTTGGCTTGCGCGGCCCGCCTGGCGGCCAGCGCCGACTCGAGCAGCGTTTGCAGCAAAAACAAATACTCGCGGGCCGGATCGCGGTAGACGTGCGTCTGCACGCCATGAGCGATGAACCGCGACAGCGGATAGATTTCGCCGGGGCGCGCCGCGATGATGACCGGCGCCTCGTGATCGAGCTGCCGCAGCGATTCGTAGGCCGCAAATGACTGCTCGCTGTCGGGAAAGCTGACCGGCATCAGCACCGCATCGTAGCCGGCCACCTCGAACGCCTTGACCAACTCCGCCGGGCTGCGAACCAGTTCGATGGCGGTTTCGCCCACCTCCAGGTAACTGGTGAGCAGCTCGATCTCGTCGTCATCGTCCCAACCGACTAGCACGCGCATGGCAACGTCCTTTTGTCCGGGGTCGCAACAGAGATTTCTCGGCCGACCGTTTCGGCGTGGCCCGAGAGCCGTAGCCGAGAGCCGCGCTTATCCTAATTCGCTGGATTCGCTGCCGCCACTTCAATCCCCCGCCGCACGCTGGACAATCCTCGATCACCGTGAAACACTATAAACTGATCGCGACCACCGGGCATCGACTGAGCCGTGCTGTACCAGACTCCGCCAATGTTACGACTGGCCAGGATATCGAAAGCAGCCCGCTGCGTCGTCGGCGTGCTGGCCTTACAGATCGCGGCCGCCGACGCCGATGAGCCTGCGAAAGCCGGTTTTTTTGCCAAACAAGTCGCCCCGCTGCTGGCCCGGCATTGCCTGGAGTGCCATAACTCTTCAGACCCCAAGGGGGGGCTCGACTTGACGCGAGCCGAGGGCCTGGCGGCGGGCGGCGATAGCGGATCGGCCATTGTGCCCGGCGATGCCGCCGCCAGCCTGCTCTGGCAGCGCGTCTCATCAGGCGAAATGCCACCTGAGGGTAAATCGCCCGCGGGCGCCCAGCGGGAGCTTACTCCCACCGAAAAAGCCACGCTACGCGAATGGATTGCGGCAGGCGCCGTGTGGGGCGCGGGACCGATCGACGCCCTGGCACAAAGTTCCGATCGTCGCGCGGGCGCCGATTGGTGGTCGCTGCGGCCGATCGCAGAGCTTCAGTCTTCTTGCGTCGATGTCCAGGAAGCGGCCACCAACCCGATCGACTCCTTCGTGCTGGCGCGGCTTTACGCGGCGGGGCTCAAGCCATCGCCGCCGGCGAGCCGGGCCGCGCTCATTCGCCGTCTCGCGTTCGATTTGATCGGCCTGCCGCCGTCGCCCGCCGAGGTCGAGGAGTTTGTCAACGACGCATCGCCAGTCGCCTACCAAAAGCTCGTCGATCGCTTATTGGCATCGCCTCATTACGGCGAACGTTGGGCGCGGCATTGGCTCGACGTGGTCCGCTTTGCCGAAAGTCAGGGTTTCGAGCGCGACCGCCTGCGGCCCAACGCCTGGCCCTATCGCGATTGGGTGGTCCAGGCCCTCAACCACGACATGCCTTACGACGAATTTCTGCGAAGGCAACTTGCCGGCGACGTGCTTTGGCCCGACGATCCAACGGCGGTGGTGGCCACGGGCTTTTTGGTGGCCGGTCCCTGGGACGAGGTGGGTCAGACCCAACAGAGCGAGGCCATGAAAGCCGTCGTGCGGCAAGACGAATTGGAAGATCTTGTTGGGGTGACGGCCCAAACTTGCCTGGCCCTGACCGTACATTGTGCGCGGTGCCACGATCACAAGTTCGACCCCGTGTCGCAGACCGATTACTACCGTTTTGCGGCGGCGCTTGGCGGCGTGCGGCATGGCGAACGCAAGACGCCAACCGGACCGGGCATGCCGGCCAGCGGCGCCGTGTATGCCGTGACACCGCGGCAGCCCGAGGCGACGTATGTCTTGCGGCGCGGCGATACGCGGCAGCGGGGCGACGTGGTTTCGCCCGGCGGCGTAAAAGCGGTCGCCGCGGCGCGGGCCGAGTTTGGTCTCGCGCCCGACGCCCCCGAAGCCCAGCGGCGCGTGAAGCTGGCCGAATGGATCACCGCAGCGGAAAACCCGCTGACCGCCAGAGTGATGGTCAACCGATTGTGGCAGTATCACTTTGGCGCGGGGCTGGTCGATACGCCCAACGATTTCGGCTTCAACGGCGGGCGGCCCTCACACCCCGAGTTGCTCGATTGGCTGGCGGCCGAATTGATGCGAAATGGTTGGAGCCTGAAGCAGTTGCACCGCGCCATCGTGCTGTCGGCCACCTATCGGCAAGCCGCCGGCTTCAATGCCGAGGCCGCGCGGGTCGATGCGGGCAATCGGTTGTTGTGGCGAAAGTCGCCGCTGCGGTTGGAGGCCGAGGAGCTGCGCGATGCGGTGCTGGAAGTTTCCGGGCAATTGAATCGCACTATGGGCGGGCCGGGCTACCAGGATTTTCGCACCTTTACCAACAACAGCCAGTTCTACGAAGTGTTCGACGCCGAAGGCTTTGCTTTTCAGCGCCGCAGCCTCTATCGCACGTGCATCCGGTCGGGCACCAGCCCCTTGCTCGACGTGCTCGACTGCCCCGATCCGTCGGCCACCGCGCCCACCCGCGCCGTCACCACCACGCCTTTGCAAGCCTTGGCCTTGCTCAACGACTCGTTCATGTTGCGCATGGCCGAACGATTTTCCGAGCGGTTACGGGCCGAAGCAGGGAATGACCTTGCGGCGCAGGTTGACCTGGCTTACCGCCTGGCGTTTGCTCGGCCCATCCAAGCTGAAGAACGGTCGATGGCCGAGACGTTTGTTTCGCAGCATGGGCTGGCTGCTTTTTGCCGCGTGCTGTTCAACGCCAACGAGTTTTTATATGTCGAATGATCATGACGGGAGCAAGGTGCTGGATCGCCGCGATTTTCTGTCGTGGGTCAGCGCGGGATTGGGCGCCGCGGCGCTGCACCATCTATTCGGCAATGGGCTGCTCGGCAACGAGTCGGCGCGGGCCGCGACCGGTGGCGACGCCGACGATCCGCCGCCGCACCTGCCCGCCAAGGCCAAGCGCGCGATTCACATTTTTCTCTGCGGCGGATTAAGCCACGTCGATTCGTTCGACTACCGGCCGCAGTTGGCGCGTCTGCACGGGCAGCCGCTGCCCAGCGGTGAAAAACCCGACGTGTTTTTCGGCCAGGTGGGTCTGCTGCGCCAGCCCGACTGGCAGTTTCGCCAGCGCGGCGCCAGCGGTCTGTGGGTGTCCGACCTCTTTCCCCACCTGGCCGCAATGGCCGACGAGCTGACGGTCATTCGCTCGATGACGGCCGAGACCTCGAACCACACGCCCGCCACATTTCAGGCGAACACCGGTTTCCGGTTGAATGGCTTTCCGGTGGCTGGATCGTGGCTGTCGTTCGGCCTGGGCTGCGAGACCGACGAGCTGCCGGCCTATGTGGTGATACCCGACGTGCGAGGCGTGCCGGCGGGCGGTTCGATCAACTGGTCGAACGGTTTTCTGCCGGCACGCCATCAGGGTGTCACCATTCGCAGCCGCGGACCAGCTATTCACGATCTGGCGCCGGCTCGGCCGATCGACGGCGCCACCGAAGCCGCCAGCCGGCAATTGCTGGCCGTGATGAATGAGAGACATTTGGCCGAACACGCCGGCAGTGATGCACTGCTGGCCCGCATTCGCAGCTACGAGATGGCGGCCCGCATGCAATTGGCCGTGCCCGAAGTTGCCGATCTCGATCGAGAAACCAGCCGCACCCACGAGCTGTATGGACTGGGCGGCGAGGCCACCAACGACTTTGGCCGGGCCTGCCTGCTGTCCCGACGCTTGCTCGAACGCGGCGTGCGCTTCGTGCAGCTCTTTTCCGGTGGGGCCTTTGGCAGCCCGCGCATCAATTGGGACGGGCATGAAGACATGGTGGCCAATCACGGGCAAGAAGCCGCAAGGCTCGATCGCCCGGTGGCCGGACTGCTGGCCGACCTGAAACAACGCGGCTTGCTCGACGACACGCTGGTAATTCTCAGCAGCGAGTTTGGCCGCACGCCGTTCACCCAGGCGGCCGGCGAAACCCTGGGCAAAGGACGCGACCACAACCAATACGGCTTTTCCACCTGGCTGGCCGGCGCGGGGCTAAAGCATGGCATTGCCTATGGCTCGACCGACGACGTCGGCCTGCGCGCCGTCGAGAACCCCGTCACCTGGCACGATTTTCACGCCACGATCTTGCACTTGTTGGGCATCGACCACCAGCGGCTCACGTTTTATCACAACGGCATACGCCGCCGCCTGACCAACGTACACGGCAACGTGATCGAAGGCATCTTGGCGTAAATACGGATGATGCGTCGTTCGGTCTATTAAAACCCTCGCGCCGCGCGGATGTCGTCGAAGTCGCGCAGATGATAATCGATCTGCGCGAAATCGAGCACGCGGCACAGGCTGCGCAGGGCGACGCCCATGCCGTCGGGTCCACTAAAGCCGCCAAATTGCCCGCCGCCCTTCAGGTGCGGCTCCAAATCGAGGAACACGCCGGGTATGCCGCGGCGATGAAGCTGCTGGTGCAGTGCGGGCAGCTCGGCCCGGAAATCGCGCAGAATCAACTCATACGCCGACTGGCCGCGATCGACCGGTACGAAGTTGCGCAGCGCGTCCTCGTCCACGTGCCCGGCGGTCGTAGGCGGCTGCGGATGGCGATAATCCTTGACGTGCATCCAACCGATCGCCGGCTTCATCGCCAAGTATTGTGCAAACACTTCGGTGGTAGTGTAGCCCTGGCAGAGGATATTGGCGGCGTCGAAGATCAGCACCAAGGCCGGATGATTCACCTGCCGATGGATTTCGGCCATGAGCTGCCCGGTTTGCCCCACCAGGTTGGCTTCGATTTCCAGTCCGAACGTGAGGTCTGAGCGGTGACAGGTCTCGACGATCTGGCCGAGTTGCTCGACGGCCTGGGGCAGATACTCGTGCGGGTCGGCGCCGCGCGGCGGATAGAACGAAAAACCGCGGATCAACTTGGTCTCGAAGGCGTGGGCCAGCTCGCACGCCCGCTTGACTTCTTTTTCCAGATATTTTTTGAACGGCACATAGGCGTTGCTCGTGCCGTCTTCGACTTCGACCAGCTTGACTTTGCCGATGGGCGAGCCGATCGAGGCGACGTTCAGGCCATATTCATCTTCCAGATGCCGGATTTGCTGAATCTCTTTGAGCGTGAGCTTCATGACGTTCTTGACGCCCTCGCCCACGTCGATGAAGCGGATGCTGTAGAACTGCAGGCCCAGCGCGGCGAAGGCGGCGAACTGCTGCTCGGCGGTCTTTTGGTTGGCGGCTTCGTCGGCAAAGCCGCTCAGGATCACACGGGGGGCCTCGGTCATGCTAGTCTTCCTTGGGCGGGCAGAAAGGGACCATTCTCGCCAACAGGGCCGGTGCGCTGCAAGTGGGGCGTGCTGACGAGTGAATGTTTTAATGGTGGCAAGCTGACACAAACCCGAAGCGCAAGCGAGGCGGAATAGGTTAGAATGGAGGCATGCCAAATCTATTGAGGCTCCTCGACGTCGCCTTCGTCCTTGTGGCATTAGTGTTAGGTGTCACGGCCGGCATTACGACGTCGATGAAGTCCTTCGGTGCCTACCCTGGCTTTCGACGTGGCGCGATAGTTGGTGGTCTGTTCACAACGTTGGGGTCGATGATGGCTGGCTATTTAGTTGCTGGTCGCATGGAAGATCTACTAGGCACAGGCGCCGGCGTACCAGTGGGACTTGCAGTCGGAGCTTTTGCCGGTTCGTTTGCCATCAATACTGTCGCTGGTACTGCCGGCGTGGCGGGTGCGCGAGTCTTCGCGCGAAAGTAGCCAATCGGTTAAGGTCGCACGTTATGGCCGCCGTAATAGAATGCGAGGATGGAAGACGGTGCTTTCCCAGCAGAGATACCGCGATTAAGCTAAGGATCGCACTGCCCGCCCCGAGCCCGCCTTTCCCATCGCACCATGACCGCATCCTCTGCTTTCTCCGCCGACCACCATGTGCTGCGCGCCGGCATGGTCGGCATGGGAATGATTTTTGACGAAACCTATCGGCCCTTCTTCGAGCAGGCGGGCGCCGCCGGTATTTACGACCCGGCGTTCGGCGTTTGCCGCGTGCCCTTGGCGGCCGTGGCCAGCCGCACCGGTAGCCGGGCCGACGCCTATCGCCGTGCCGCCGCCGGCAAGGTGGGCGATTTTCAAAGCT
>DASVHB010000037.1:0-12182 GCA_036379195.1 Pirellulales bacterium | reverse complement strand
GGTGGCGCCACACCAATTCGCCCGTTTCAGAGTCGAGACAAACCAGAATGCCCGCCTCGTTGATCATGAACAGCAAGTCGTCGATCAGCAGCGGAGCGCAGCGCACCGGCATCATCTCTTGTTGCTTCCAAATTACGTTGGCGGTGATGTCGCCGGCGCCTTCGGGACGGACAGCGAACTCGCGGAATCCGCCGTCGGCCGTGTTCACAAAGATTAAGTCGCGGCCGACCAACGGCGGGGCGGCGGCGTTCATGCCGCCGTGGCGGATGCGCCAGATTTCTTTACCGCTGCGCGGATCGTAGGCAATGGTCGCCCCGGCCGAGGGACTGATCAAGAGCGGCTTGCCCGATACGTCGGCAATCGAGGGCGTGCTGTAGGCCTTCTTGGCATCGCCATCGTTGGTGCCGTAGTCGATTTGCCGATCGCGCTTCCACACGGTCTGGCCGGTCTGTTTGTCGAGGGCGACCACATACTGCACGTCGAAGCCATCGAAACTGACGATCATCAGATTGTCGAACAGGATGGGCGACGAGCCAGCGCCGCGGTGGTGATCGCACGGCAGGTCTTGGCGGGTCCAGAGCGTTTTGCCGGTGGCGGTGTCGAGGCAGGCCGTGCCGTGGCTGCCGTAGTGAACGTAGATTCGCCCCTCTTCGATCGCCGGAGTCGGCGAGGCGTAGCTGTTGAACGGATAACAGAACTGCGGCTTCTCGATCTCGAATACGACCTTATCGAGCACAATCTGGCCGCTGTCGCGGTCAAGCTTGATGGCCGAGAGTCGATGCCCATCGGCGGTGGCGGTGGTCAGCCAGACGTCGCCGTGCCAGACGACGGGCGACGACCAGGCCCGGCCATGAATCGGCGTCTTCCAGCGAATGTTTTTGGTCTCGCTCCATTCAGTGGGCAGATCGCGGGCATCGGAGACACCTTGACCGTTGGGGCCGCGAAACTGCGCCCAGACTTCATCGGCCCTCGCAGAAGCGGCCATCAGTAAGGCGCAGGTGCTGGTCACGCGGATGACGACTTTCATCTTCGGTAGTCCCGGCCCTTGTGGCCGGCAACACGTCAGCGTTGGTAGCTCCGGCCCTTGTGGTCGGCGGCGGTGCAATTTATGGGTGCGTAGCGACACGGTATGCTTGGTTGTAAGATAGTGCCAGGTTGAGTCGGTGCTTTGATTCTAGTCACCGATTCGGGGGCGCGCAAGTGCTACAGACACCATTTGCTAAGGACTGGGTTTATGAGACTCAAGGTGTTGGTTCAAGCCGAGGACGTTGGTGGATTCTCCGTAAGCGTACCGGGAATGCCGGGTTGTCACTCGCAAGGTGAAACTCTTTCGGAAGCCTTGACCAACATTCGCGAGGCTGCGGAGTTGTGGTTGGAAGTGACAGCGGAAACCGCGGAATCGGCTGCAAAGGCTCAATCGATGGATGTTGAGTTAGCGGAGATCGAACTATGAAGGCTGTTTCCGGCAAAAAGATGTGCCGGACCCTGGCAAAGCATGGTTGGACCTTGGCCCGCGTAAGCGGATCGCACCATGCATTTCAGAAGCAGGGAAATCCTAAGACCATAATTGTACCAGTTCACGGTAGCAAGGATCTGAAGCCCGGGACATTGCACGCCATTATGCGCGACGCGGAGTTGACCGAGCAGGATATTTGGGAATACGAGGAGAGACCGATGAAATCTCAAGTCATGACGCCCCTGACCGCCTTCGTTATTTTTCTTGGCGCGGCTACGTTCGCTGCCGACGCGGCCAAGCGAACATGGACCTTCGATGATGCGGTGGTGGGCAAGCTGCCCGCCGGTTTCCGCGGTGAAGTGGGCGATTGGGCGGTTGCCCGTGATGGTGGCGAACAGGTGCTGAGCCAGAGTGCCAAAAGCCCCGACGAGGTGTTCAACGTCGTGCTGGCGACCGAGACGCGCGCCGCCGACGTCGATCTGACCGTCAAGCTCAAGGCGATCGCCGGCAACGACGATCAGGGAGGCGGGCTGGTGTGGCGAGCGCGCGACAAAGACAACTATTACGTCGCCCGCTACAACCCGCTGGAAGACAACTTCCGCGTCTATAAAGTCGAGAAGGGCAAGCGGACCATGTTCAAAAACGCCGACATCAAAGCCACGCCCGGCTGGCACACGCTACGAGTGACCATGCGGGGCACGCACATGGCCTGCTATTACGACGGCGTCAAGCGATTGGAGGCCGACGACGACACGTTCTCTGAGTCGGGCATGATCGGCCTTTGGTCGAAGGCGGATGCGCAGAGTTACTTTGACGACTTGACGCTGAGCAGCCCCTAGCTTGAATCCGCTTGCACGAAATGACCTCGGTAGGGAACAGACGCCGAACCTAAGAATTACCCGTTTTGCTGATCAAAACCGATCAGACGTTTTGCGTTAAAACCGCCTTAGTGCCTATCCCAGAACCGGCGGGCAGGCGGGACGCCTACACCACAATGCCGGTTCTGGGATAGGCTCTTAATTCAATTGATGCGTAGAGTTTTTATTCCGAGCCACGGGCGTATTGGCTGGAAATCGAGCGTTTCGGCGCCAGCACCGGCACCGCCTGAATATCGCAGGGAATTCGCCCGAGCTTGGTGCGCACGGTGAACGGATCGCCAAGCTTCGGGGCCGCCTGACCGGGAACCACTTGCTTGGGCGCGCTGAACGTCTCGATCAGTTTGTGCAAGCGGGGGTCGATTTCAATTTGCCCGTCGGGCCGCGGCGTGCCCACGCTGTCGAAACTGCCCACGGTCACCATGCTGGCGTATCGGTCGTGAAACTCGTAGGCCTCGTAGCCTTTGGCTCGGAGCGTCATGGTCATTTCGTGGGCCTTGGCGGCGGCTTCTTCGAGCCGGCTCTCCAGCTTTTTGCCTTCGAGTACCTCCTTGATTTTCGCCTGGTCGATCAACACGCTGCCGGTGAATGTGGCAATCTTGCAGGTGTATCGTCCCGGGCAATTGAGCAGGCTGTACTTCACCGGGGCATTCATCTTCAACACCAGCGAATCGACTCCCTTGGGCGTGAAGTAATCATCGGGCATGAGCGGATTGGTGGTCAGCATCGCGTGGCGCATCGGGCCTTGCGGCTTGTGGTTCTTGTCGATTTTCTGATTGATTTGGTTCTGGATTTCGCGCAACGCCGCCAGCGTGCGGTATTCGCGCTTTCCCTCTTTGGCCCGCTTTTGCGAGTCGAGGCAGTCGGGCTGGATTTGCCGCAACTTTTTCAACACCCTCCGCGCGTCGGGGTCTTCGCTGGAGGGAAAGTCGCCGACCATCACGGCGATCTCGTGCATCCGTTCGATGCGATACCGCATCCGCACCGGCTGCCCGAATTGGTCGGTCCGCCGGCCGCTGGTCGGATTGGAAAAATCCAAGTCGAGTTCGTAGGTATAGGCGGGCAACTTATAGCGCGAACGCAGCTCCTGGACCAGCTCGTTGGCCTGTTCGGCCGCCTCGTCGCCCGAGAAGGTCACCGCCAGAATGACCCACGGCCCGTTCTTGTCGGTCAGCGCGTAGGTCTTCTTGGGATTCGCCTCGACATATTTGAACAGTGCGATGCGTTGCCAAGGAGGCGACGCCAGGGCGCCGCCTCCCGAGACGAGCAAGATTCCTGCCGTGGCAAGTGCGTATCGCGATCGCATCGTTGGTTTCCTGAGGGGAACGGCGGTCGAAAGAAATGGGGCCGAAGTGTAGCGGAGGGACGATTCGCCATCCAGAGCACTTTGGGCCAAGTTGAACCGTGCGGCGGCCCGTGCTACGATGCGCGCTATGCGCAAGGGCATTGGCGTCTCTCCGGGCGTCGCCGTCGGCACGGCTTACTGCATTCACGAAGTTTTTGTGCGCCCCCAGACCCGGCCGCTGGAAGCAGCGGAGGTCGCCGGCGAACTGCGGCGATTTGAGAAGGCCGTCAAAAAATCGCTGGCCGACCTGCGAGCGTTGGCGCAAAAAGTCGCCAGCCAGGTCGGTAAGGAACCGGCCGCCGTGTTCCGCGCCCACCAGGCGATTCTGCGCGATCCCGCCTTTACCACGAAAATGCGGCAGGCCATCGAGACCCAACGGCAGCCGGCCGAAGCCGCCTTGCACGACGTGCTGGCCGAATACACCGCCATCTTCGACCGCACCCACGATGAATACCTGAAACAACGGCTGGCCGACGTCCGCGACGTGATTCTGCGGTTGAGCGAGCACCTGTCGCCAATGCTCGCCAACGATCCGGCCGCCGATAGCGACAGGCTGATTGTCGTCGCTCAAGAGCTGCTCCCGTCGCAGGTGGTGGCTTTGGGCGGCAAACGCCTGGCGGGCATCGTCACGCAAAGCGGCGGCGCCACCAGCCATGCCGCCATCTTGGCACGCGGACAAGGAATTCCCGCCGTATCGGGCGTGCGCGACATCCTGCGACAGGTGACCAACGGCGACCTGGTGGTGGTCGACGGCAGCAGCGGCTATGTCGTCGTCAATCCCGATCCGGAAACCGAGAGCGCCTATCGTAAACTGCAACGCGAATACTTCCAGCTCCAGGACGTGCTGGCAGAGAACCGCGATGCGCCGGCGCGGCTGGCCGACGGCGAAGCCATCGAGCTGCTGGCCAATATCAACGGTCTGACCGATGCGCAGGCGGCGACCGCCGTGGGCGCCGCGGGCGTGGGATTGTTCCGCACCGAGTACCTGTTTCTGACGCACCCCGACGTGCCCGACGAAGAGGAACAACTCGCCGCCTACCGCGAGATTCTCGCAACTTGCCCGCAGCGGCGAATCACCATTCGCACCCTCGACCTGGGCGGCGATAAAACCATTCCCTATCTGGGACGCCAGCGCGAAGCAAACCCGTTTATGGGATGGCGATCGATCCGCCTGTCGTTCGAGCATCCGGAATTCTTCCTCACTCAGGTGCGGGCCATCTTACGCGCAGGCGGCGAAGAGCACGCGGAAGTGCGGATGCTGTTTCCCATGATTACCACGTTGGAGGAAATGCGCCGCGTGCGCTCGATGGTCAATCGGGCGCGCAAGCGACTCCAGGCTGAAGGCAAGCCCGTCGGCCCGGTGCCGCTGGGGTTGATGGTCGAGGTTCCCGCCGCGGCCGTCTGCATCGACGCGCTGTTGAGCGTGGTGGATTTTGTCTCGATTGGCTCGAACGACCTGGTGCAGTATCTGATGGCGGCTGACCGCGACAATCCGAAAGTCAGCCATCTCTGCCAGCCGCTAAGCCCGGCGGTGCTGCGTGTGTTGCGTCGGGTGATCGAAAGCTGCCATAAGGCCGGCAAGCCGGTTACCCTTTGCGGCGAAATGGCAGGCTTGCCGCGGGCCTTCGCGCTGCTTGTGGGAATGGGGCTGCGTAGCATGAGCATGAGCCCGGCATTACTGCCAGGCATCAAAGAATTGGCGTCACACTTGACGGCCGAACAAACCCGGAAAATGCTCCGTCGCGCCATGAAGCTGAAAACCACCGAGCAAGTGCTCACGTACCTGCGCGACGAGGTCGACCGGCTGGCGCCCAATCTGAAGTTGCTCGATTCCATGTGAGAAAGCTACCAGAGGCCCGGCTACCTGCTGTATAATGGTTTTGCCATGCACGACGCCTACAACGACGCCGAATTGGAAGCTTATCTCGACGAAGCCCTGCCGGCCGACGCGATGATGCGTATCGAGTCGACCCTGCGCGACGACCCCACGCTCGCGTCGCGGCTGGCGGCCATCAACGGCCGCCGCGACGGCGGCCTGCACTCGCTGGGCGACATCTGGCGCCGGCATCGGCTCACCTGTCCGTCACGGACCGAACTGGGCAGTTATCTGCTCGGTGTGCTGCCGGCTGCCCAGGCGGCGTATATTCAGTTTCACCTCGATTCTGTCGGTTGCCGCTGTTGCCGCGCCAACCACGACGACCTGCGAGGGCAGGCCGAAGCCGACGAGGCCGCCCCGCGGAGGCGTCGAAAGTATTTCGCTTCGAGTGCGGGCTATCTGCAAGGCGATCGCGGGCGCCGCTAGCGAGACCGCTGATCGGTCACCAGGCGCGGAGTCGCTGAAACGACCGGTGCCAACGAAAGACTTCGGCGGCGGCAACGCCGGCCTCGGCGCCGCGGAGTGTTTGTTGCCGCTCGGCCAGCGCATCGAGCGCCGCGAAACCGGTGTCGGTGGCGCGGGCCAACTGGCTGGCGTGGCAGGCCAACATCCGCCGCTTCAGCCCGGCGAAGTCGCTAATGTCAAGATAAAAGCCCGGCTCAAAACCGGTCGTTTGCAAGCAGTCCATCCACCAGAGGGCGGGCGGGGCGTCGAGCGGAGGCCGCCGCGTTGTCTGTCCGCGGGAGGCCGCCAGCCAGCTTGCGGCCTCGGCCAGCGCCGCCGCCGCACGGTGATCGGGGTGATAATCTTCTGGCGCGTGGGCCAGCACCAGCGTGGGGCGGAACGCGCGGAATACGTCGATGACTTTGCGCCGCTGGGTGGGGCCGTCGAAGAGCGTCCCGTCGCCGAAACCGACGTGAAACAGCTTCGCCCCCAGCAGCCGCGCCGAGGCGGCCGCTTCGCGCCGCCTGACCGCGGCGAGGTTGCTTACGCGATCGGCAGGTTGCCCTTTATCTCCGCGGCACAGCACGCAGACGCCGACCGCCGCGCCGTCGCCCCGAGCACGCGCCAAGGTGCCCGCGCAGAGCAACTCGGCGTCGTCGGGATGCGCGACCACTGCCAGCACGCGCTCGTCGGTAAAGCGAAATTCCACGAGACTAGCGTAGATCGCTTGACGCGGGACTGCAACTCAGCCCTCCGACGCCGTCGCCAGGCAAAGGGCGATCCGGCAAGCATGCTCAAACGCGGCGACGTCGAGCTGTTCGCCGGTGGTGTGGACGTTGTGCTGACCGCAGCCGAGCGTGACCGTGGGAATGCCGCGGGCCGAAAGCCAGTTGGCGTCGAGCCCGCCGTTGGTGATGGCGCGAAACGGCTGTCCGCCGGTTCGACGGACCGCGGCTTCGGCGGCCAGCACGCACGGCTCGCGATCGTCGAGCCGAAACGCTTCGTAATCCAGCCGGCTTTCGACCGCCGCCTTGGCCGAGACGCCGGCGACATTTCGCACTTTGCCGGCTGCTTCTTGAAAAGCGTGTTCAAACGCGCTCAAAATCTCGTGGCGGAAATCGGGATCGTGGCTGCGACATTCCGCCCGCAACACGACACGATCGGTCACGACATTGGTGGCCGCGCCGCCCTGAATGACGCCAATGTTGCTCGTGCCATGTCGTTGATCTTGGTGAACGTCGCCGAGCCAGCCTTGTCGCTGTAGATCGGCAATCGCCAGTCCCGCCGCCGTGATGGCGCTAACGCCCTGCTCCGGCGCGCCGCCGGCGTGGGCGGCCAGGCCGGTGATGGCGATGGTCATGCGATAGGCGCCGGTGGCGCCGACGGTCAGTTTTTCGGCGGCGCCGCCGTCCCAATTGAACGCCAGCCGCGGCTTTCGCAACAGCGCGAGCCGCGCGAAACGAGCGCCGTACAATCCCACTTCTTCTTGCACCGGCCAAAAGAACGTGAGCGGCGGATGGGGCAGACGGCGGCGGACGATTTCGAGAGCGGCGGTGAGCACGACGGCGCAGCCCGCTCGGTCGTCGGCGCCCAGCCCCGTGGCCGGATCGGCCGACCGCACGATGCCCCGCTTGCGCGCCGGCTTGCAACCCACGCAGAGAGGCACCGTGTCGAGGTGCGCCATCAGCAGTCGCCGTGGCGCCCGCAGCGTACCTGGCAACGTGCATACCAGATTGCCCACCTGACCGTGGTAGGGCGTATGCCGGTTGGCGTCATCGCTGGCAATTGCCGAGGCCGGCACGCCGGCTTTACGCAACTGCCGCGTGATGTAGGCGGCGACGGCCTGCTCTTCGCCGCTTTTGCCGGGGATCGACATCAGCTCGAGGGCGCGGTCCAGCGCGGCCGCCAGATCGGGTTGATGGTGAGCCGCATGCGCGGTCTGTCGTGGTGCGGACTTGGCGGAGGAGCGAACTTTAGGCATCGACTCATGCTACCTTCTGGGGCGGTTCGGCGGCAGCCATATCGGAAATCGAAAACCCAAAATCCGCAATCCAAAATCAGAAATGCCCTAGTCGCTGCCCGGCCGCGTGGTATACTGACAGCGGTTGTTTTGTCGACCGCGATCTCGTTCGTCAGTTCTCCGATCTGCCCGCGATTTCTCTCTCGCCGATTCTACCTGGCGGGCCACCACCCTGGTCCCTTTCGCTCTGACCCGGAAAGTTTGATCGCGGGTCTGAAATGCCCGACGCGAGGAGTTTGATCGTGGCAAAGAAGTTGTATGTCGGAAACCTGAGCTATCAGGTGACCAACGCGGGTTTGGAAGAGATGTTTGCCCAATTTGGCGAGGTGCGCAGCGCGCAGGTGATCCAAGATCGGGGCACGGGCACGAGCAAGGGTTTTGGGTTTGTCGAGATGGCCGACGATAACGCGGCCCGCGAGGCGATCAAGGCTCTCAACGACCAGCAGCACGAAGGTCGCGCGCTGATTGTCAACGAAGCCCGGCCGCGCGAAGAGCGCAGCGGTGGAGGCGGCGGCGGCCGTGGTGGTCGCGGCGGCGGAGGCGGAGGCGGATACGGTCGGCGTTACTAAACGACCGTGGATCTGGATAAAACGCTTGGCAACACTGGCCCGCCGGCGACGCTTCGCCGGCGGGCTTTTTTGTTGCGGAACGAGCAGGAAGCCTACTTCACTGACATTCCCGCCGGGCGGGCCTCGCTGAGCACTTCCTGCAACGTCGCCAGGGCCACCGGCTTCACCAAGTGCCGATCAAACCCCGCCGCCAACGATCGCCGGCGATCTTCTTCTTGGCCATAGCCGGTCATGGCCACCAACAGGGTTTGTTCCAGGTCGGGCTTGGCGCGCATCTGCTGCGCCACCTCGTAGCCATTCATGCCCGGCAAGCCGATGTCAAGCAACACCAGATCGGGTTGAAAGGCGCTTACCTTGTCGAGCGCCGCGGGACCATCGTGGGCGATCTCGACTTCATGCCGGCCAAACTGCAGCATCACGGCCAGAGTGTGCGCGGCGTCGGCATTGTCATCGACAATGAGCACACGGCGATGCGAAGCCACGGTGCGCAGATCCGCGGCCGCTCGGTCCGGTTTGTCATCCTGCCCGGTGCTGGGCGCGGCGATGCGCGGCAATCGGACCCGGAATTCGCTGCCCCGCCCGACGCCTTCGCTGTAAGCTTCGACGCTGCCGCCATGCAGCTCGACCAACTGCCGCACCAGGGTGAGGCCGATGCCCAAGCCGCCCTGCGAACGGTCGATGGTCTGCTCGGCCTGGGCGAACAATTCAAACACGCGCGACAGCATCGGCGGAGCGATGCCCATGCCAGTATCGCGCACGCGCAAGGTCACCCGCGCCTCTTCCGCGTCAGCCGTAAGCCAAATGGTGCCCCCCGGCTCGGTATACTTTGCGGCATTGTTTAACAGATTCGACAAGACCTGGGCGATGCGGATCAAATCGGCGTCGATCCACAGCGGTTCGGCCGGCAGGTCGATGTGCAGCGCGTGCTCGCGCGCGTCGATGGCGGGGCGGACCGTCTCGACCGCTCGTTCGACCACCGACGACAGCTCGATCGGCTCGCGGTGCAGCTCAATTTTGCCGCGCATGATGCGCGACACATCGAGCAGATCGTCGACCAAGCGCGACATGTGCTGCACCTGCCTTTCCATGACCGCCCGCGCCCAGCCGACCGTTTCGGCGTCGATCTTTCCCATTTGCAAAATACCCAGTGCATTGCGAAGCGGCGCCAACGGATTGCGCAGCTCGTGGGCCAGCATGGCCAGAAACTCGTCCTTGCGTTGATCGGCTTCGCGCAGCTCGCGGTAGAGCCGCGAATTCTCGATGGCGATTGCCGCTCGGTGCGCCAGCGATTCGGCCAGCGCCAGGTCGGAGCGGCTATAGCCGTAGCCCGACTCGGCCGAGACGAACGTCAAAAAGCCCAGAATTTTGCCGCGCGAGACCATCGGCACGCATAGGTACGATTTCAGGCCCAACTCACGCAACATCCGCAAGTGCTCGGGCGTTTGCGCCACCCGCTGCAACATTTCGTCGGGCACCGACGGCACAAGCTGCGAATGGCCGCTGCGCAGCACGATATGAAAGCCATAGGGACCGCTGGGGTCGGGCGGAAAGCGGCGGTCGAGCTCCGCCGCCAGCCGCACCTTGGCCGGATCGACGTGCGCCACCGCCAACCGGCGGACCGAGTCGTCGGCCTCGACGATGTCGACCGCGCACCAATCGGCGAAGTAAGGCACCGCCAGCCGGGCGATTTTTTGCAACGTGCTTTCGTAGTCGATCAGCTCCGCGAGCGTCTCGCTGGCTTGGGCCAGAAAACGGATCGACTCTTCCGTGCGGCGGCGATCGGCCACTTCGCGTTCGAGCATTCGTTGCTTTTCGCGCGCCTGACGCACGCCGTCTTCGGCCCGCTCATACATCACCCGCAGCGAATCGGCCAGCAAGGCGATCAGCGAACCGGCGAACCAATACAGTCCGACCCCGACGCGGTGTTCAAGGTCGATTGCCCACACCTGGCCGCGGGGCTCCAGAAACAAATACGTCGCCAAGACCGAGCCGATCGGCAGCGAAATGAGCGACGGAACGAGACCTCCATACCAGGCCGTAAACAGCAAGGCCACAAAGAAGGTCATGAACGGCAATTGATCGCCCAGCACCGGATCGAGCGCCATACGAACCGCGACGGCAATCAGCAGCGAGACCACGGCCACGCCGTAGCGGGCCGACGCCGAACGCGGAGCGCGCAGCAGCCAACGCGTCAGCCACAGGTTGGCCCGGCGCGGCTGGCGGGGGCGCATCGGTGGTTGTACGGAACCGTCGCGGAAGTGATTGGGTGCTGACCGGCCAATCAACATGGTTCTACTATTTTCGCCCCCCACACGGTTGGCTGTCAAACGCGGCGCGCGACTGGCCTATCGGCGAAGTGGCCGAAGTTGTTGCGCACATGGACTTTCCACCCACTAACTCGGCTGAGCGCCGGCGACGGGCCACTTCAGCGAGATGCTGATTATAATGCTACCACACCCAAGAGGAAAACAATGCCGACAGAGATCACCGTTCCCAGGCTGGGCTGGTCGATGGAAGAAGGCACGCTCACCGAGTGGCTCAAGCAGGACGGACAGTGGGTCGACCGGGGCGAGATGCTGTTTGTGCTCGAAGGCGACAAGGCCGCGCAGGAGATAGAGTCGTTCGAGTCGGGCGTATTGCGAATTCCGCCCAACGGTCCGCGCCCCGGCGACTCGGTCAAAGTAGGCCAGGTGATCGGCTACCTGGTCGAGCAAGGCGCGCCCGCGCCGTTTGAGCAGCCCGACACGGAAACGCCCCTCGCAACCTCTGAACCGGCAGAACCGCTGACGATCGCAGCTCCGCCGCCTGCCGCGGGTCCGGCTGCGCGGCGCTTGGCGCGAGAGCTTGGCGTCGATTTGGCTCACGTAACGGGTTCGGGCAGGGGCGGCAGAATCCTGGCCGCCGATGTCCGCCAACTCGTCGCCGGACCGCGGGTGGCTGGTCCACGGCCCAACCCGGCGAGTCCACGAGCCCGCCGCATTTCCAAAGAGCTGGGAGTCGACTGGACCGGCTTGCAGGGCACCGGCCGCGGGGGGCGCGTGCGCGAACGCGATGTGCGCGCGGCCGCGCAGCAGACGCCCCCGACGCCGTCGCCATCGCAGCGGAGGACCATCGCCGACCGCATGGTGGCCAGTTTGCGCTCCACGGCGCAGGTGACACTCACTTCTAAGGCGTCGGCGACCAACTTGTTGAACCTGCGCTCGCAATTCAAAACGGCCGCCGCGAACGCTGACGCATCTCTGCCCGAGGCGGCGGTGCCTAGCGTCACCGATCTGTTGGTCAAGCTGGCGGCGGCGGCGCTCGCTAAACATCCCGGGCTTCATTCTCGCTGGGAAGACAATCAAATTGTGGAATCGGCGGGAATTCATATCGGCGTGGCCGTGGACGCACCCTCCGGCCTGATCGTGCCGGTGATCCGCGACGTGCCCGCGCTCGGTCTGCGCCAGCTTGCGGCACGGTTGCGCGAGCTGGTCGAGAAGGCGCGGTCGCGCCGGCTAACCGCCGACGAAATGAGCGGCGGAACGTTCACGATCACCAATCTAGGCATGTTCGGCATCGACGCCTTTACGCCGATTTTGAATTCGCCGCAGACCGCCA
>DASVHB010000036.1:0-3689 GCA_036379195.1 Pirellulales bacterium | reverse complement strand
GCGCAAGCGAGGCAGAATCAGTCCACGGCCTCGCTTGCGCTTCGGGTTAGTGTGGGGCGAGCAACACAACTTTGGGACACTACCCCTTTGGGACACTACCCCGCGCGGCTGTCGGAGTTGGCGGCGGTTTCGAGTACAATTAACTGGGCCGAGTTTACCCACAGCAAGACATCAGCGGGCGAAGGCAGTAGTGATGAAGTTGAATTATTGCATTTTGCGACCGCGAGCCGGCCACGAGGGCCGGGGCTACCGGCATGCCGGTCATAAGGGCCGAGATCACCATGCGTTTGTCCGCTTGCTCGTGTTGTTGCTGCTAGTGGTGTTTTCCGGCGTGACGATCGCCGGCGCCGCGGAAGACGCCAAACCGCCGAAGCCGCTCACCAAATACAAAGGGCGTAAGATCGCGCCCACCATGACCTACCACGGTGCGGACTGGCTGATCCGCAACACGCGCGAACAAGAAGAACACTGCGACACGTTGATCGAGGCCCTGAAGATCAAACCGGGTCAGGCCGTCTGCGACATGGGCTGCGGCAACGGTTTTTACACGTTGCGGATGGCCCGGCTGGTCGGCAAAGACGGCCGCGTGTTGGCCGTCGATGTCCAGCCCGAAATGCTGCACTTGCTCGACCTGCGGGCGAAAGCGGAGCAGATCGAAAACATCGAGCCGATTCAAGGCACGCTAATCGATCCTAAGCTGCCCGAGGGCGAGGTCGATTTGATTCTGTTAGTCGATGTTTATCACGAGTTCTCGCACCCTGAGCAGATGTTGCAGGCAATGCGCCGGGCGCTCAAGCCGCATGGGCGACTGGCGCTGGTCGAGTTCCGGCTGGAAGATCCCGAGGTGCCGATCAAGCTTTTGCACAAAATGAGCAAGGCTCAGATCATGAAGGAGCTGCCGCCCAACGGTTTCAAGTTGGTCGAGGAGTATGAAAAGCTTCCCTGGCAGCACGTGATGTTTTTCGAGCGGGATGAGGAGCGCGAAGAACCGTAATTCCGCGCCGCAATTTGCGGGACGCCAAGCGTTTCGATTGACATCAAATCTTGTCGTGGGCTAACTTAAAGATGTGCCTCATACTCGATCGAAATCGATTCGGATCACGGGCGTTTCATGGCAACGGTTGATCTTACGCTTGAGCAGATTCTGGGCGCGGTGGAGCAACTATCGCCCGCAGAGCGGACGCGGTTGCAACGCGAAATGACGCGGTTGGAATCGTCGACCGAGCCTGCGCGCTCTGCGACGCGAATGCCACGGCGCAAGACCAAGAGACTCTCGGAACTCTTGCTCAAGGGCAATTCTGGGACGTTGACCTCCGACGAAGACGTCGAGCTTAACGCACTTGTTGATGAGTTCGAATCGCTGACGCTTGCGAACGCCGAAGCCATGGTTCGCGATCGCGGAGCCGAAAATACGGACGGGCGCAAAGCGCGTCGTGGCCGCCGTCGGCCGTCGGCGAAGCGATGACCTCGCCGGGCTACGTGCCTGCACGGCTGCGTAGAGCCATCATTCGTCGCGCGCGCGAAGCTTGCGAATATTGCCTGTTGCCGCAGGAGCTGTGCCCGGCGCCGTTTCAGATCGACCACATCATTCCGCTCGCCCTTGACGGACCAACGGTCTTGGAAAACCTTTGTCTCGCTTGGACCGAAACAGACCCAAACGCTGATCGGCGATATTAGTTCAATCACGCGGGGGGGCTTCTCACGGGCCCAGTGGGGAACGATACCAGGTTCGTATATTTTATGAACAATGATTTCCATCGGCATTTCGTCTCGTGTGTTAAGCTCGATGCAGCCATAGGTAGGACTTGCGTCGCTCGCCCCACCCTTCAGATGCGTCAAGCCGCTCCGCTAAAAAGCGCGTCGATCACCCTGCCCTGGTTCAACTGCATGGGGCGGCCTTGGCGGTCGCCGATCTCCGCCGCGGGATCGACGCCCAAGAGGCTCAGCACGGTGGCGCCCACATCGTCGGGTGAATAGGGCGGCGTGAGCGGATAGGCGCCGATCTTGTCCGATCTGCCGATCACCTGGCCGCCGCGCACGCCGGCCCCGGCAAACAGCCCGGTGAAGCACGGTCCCCAGTGGTCTCGGCCCGGCGGGGCGTCGGGCCTCTGCCGGCTGATCTTCGGCGTGCGGCCAAACTCGCCCAACATCAATACCAGCGTCTCGTCGAGCAAGCCAAATTCCGAAAGGTCGTCGAGCAATGCCGCTACCGCCTGATCGAGTGGCGGCAGCATCCGGTCTTTCAGCGTGGGAAAGATGTTGCTGTGATGGTCCCAGTTCTGGACGCGGCCCATGTTGGCCTGCACCAGCGGCACGCCCACTTGCACCAGCCGCCGGGCAAGCAACAGCGACTGCCCGAACATGTGCCGCCCGTAACGGTCGCGCACCTCACTCGGCTCGTGCGTTAGATCGAACGCCTGCGTGAGCTTGCTGGAGGTCAACACCGAAAACGCCAGCCGCTGCTCGTCGGACAAGCGGCGGCATTCGGCCACGTCGGCCAACTGCCGCTGCTGGCGGTTGAGCTGATCGAGCAGCGACTGCCGGTCTTCGAGCCGGCCCGGCTCGACGCCGGCCGCCAACTGCAAGCTGCCGACGCGAAAGTCGGGCTTGTTCGGGTCGCCCGTGATCTGCCAAGGATCGTGCTTGGCGCCCAGAAAGCCGGCATGCTGGCCGGGCCAGGTGAGCGGTCCTTCCAATAAAAACGTCGGCAGGTTCACGCCAGTGGGAATGCCGTCGTGGCGCGGACGAAAATGATCGCAGGCCGACGAATAGCAAGGCCAGTCGTCGCGCGAGGCCACCTTGTCGAAAAACGCGCCAGGCTGCAGATGGCCGGTCAGCACGTGGTGCGTCGACATCAGGTGATTGTTGTCGCGGTGCGAAAGCGACCGCACCAGCGCGTAGCGGTGCGCCCGCTCGGCCAAACGCGGCAGGTGCTCGCAAATCTGAATGCCCGGCACCGACGTGGCAATCGGTTGAAACTCGCCGCGGATTCCGTCCGGGGCATCGGGCTTCATATCGAACGTATCGTGATGGCTGGCCGCTCCTGTGAGAAACACCAGCACCACCGACTTGGGCCGACGCGCAGGCGCGTCCTCGTTCGCTTTGGCCTGGCGGCGGAGGATGTCGGGCAGCGTCAGCCCCAGCAGGCCGGAACCGCCCACGTGCAACCATTGTCGCCGCGACAGCGTGAGCGACCGCGAAGGGGTGTGATCGTTGTGGTGCATCGCCAGTGTTCTCCGTTGCTTTTGCGCCCCGGACGATGCCACTCGGCGATCAACCGTCAGGCCGGCCTGACCGATGAGGCCCGCGGGCCTTTACCGCCCTTGCGGTCGGCCTCGCCCAACTCGAATTCTACATCCTGGCCCTCAGATAAGCTATCGAACTGCCCGTCGGCCACCGACGAATGATGAAAGAACACCTCAGGTCCGCTGTCGGGCTTGATGAAGCCGAACCCTTTGTCGCTGACCAGTTTTTTGATTTTCCCAGTGGGCATGAATCCCGTCCTCGCAGAGATAAAGAATAAGATGACGAAAAAGCCGCCGCAGGCGGGGCAGGTACCTGGGCGGCCGTCGCCGATGCAAGCACCTGCGACAGCCGACAGAGTACGCTGCTTTTTTCCCTTATGCAAGCAAATTCTCGGCCTTCTCGGAAAAAAGTTGCCGCCGCCCCGGCCGGCCGGTCTCGGTGGT
>DASVHB010000035.1:0-2264 GCA_036379195.1 Pirellulales bacterium | reverse complement strand
CCGCCTCTGGTATTTTCTGATGCCGGTGGCCGCGGCGCTGGCCGTGGAGCGAATTGCGTTCGCGCAGCGGTCGTCGCGGTGGTTGGTTGCTGGCCTGCTGGTGCTGCAGGCATTTCAATCCGCGACGATCTCACGCGAGCTGATTCTCATCTGGTACACACCGCCGCATAGCATGGGAGTAGAATGGCGAGAGGGCAAAAGTCGACGTTGGGCGGCCCCGCGACGCCTGTCTGAAGAAGAAATGCAACGCCAGCAACAACCCTAGGCCCAGTTTTGAAGCGGCAGCCGAAGCGACCGACCTTGCACTCTACAGCCGAGCCGCGTCCGGAAGACTTGCTCCGCCCGGCTCTGTTGGGGGCAGTCACCGCGGTATACGTCGCTCGCCCGCTTTTGGTGAGCGAGTCGGCAGCGACGGTGGCAGGCGATGGACTGCCGCTGGTAATGCTCACCTTGGTATTGGCCGCGGTGTGGTGGCTGGCCGGCGCGTTTTCGCCGCGACGGACGTTGCGTTTCGGTTGGGCTGACTGGGCCTGGACGGCGCTGATGGCCTGGCAGGCCGTGGGCACCCTGATCGCCATTCGCACCGGCTGGGCGCGGGCCGCGATCAACGTCTGCTGGGAGTGGGTCGGCTTGGGCATGGGCTTTCTTCTGCTAAGGCAGCTCGTCGCCAGCGACCGTGAACTACGGGCGCTGGTAGTCGTGATGATCGCCGTCGCGCTGGTGGTTTCCGCCGATGGCTTGTTTCAGTTTTACGTCTCGCTGCCCGCCATGCGCGAAGAGTATCGGTTGCATCCCGAGGCCGTGCTGCGTGCGGCGGGCGTGGTGGCGCCGGCCGGATCGGCGGCGCGGTTGCTATTCGAACAGCGATTGAGAAGCACCGAGCCGATGGCGACCTTTGCGCTGGCCAACTCGCTGGCGGGTTTCTTAGTTCCTTGGCTGGTGATGACCGCGGGCGTCGCGTGTGGCTATCCAAGGGGAAGTCGCGGCACGGTTCTGCTGCATTGGTTGATCGCCGCCGCGGCGATGCTGCCCCTGGCGCTTTGCCTGGTGCTAACCAAGAGCCGCAGCGCGTATCTGGCAAGCATGCTCGGCCTGGCGGGAGTTGTCGTCGCGCGTCCAATCGCTGGCATGCGAGCATCCCTTCGGCGGGTGGCGCCCTTCGCGGCAGCCACGATGCTGGTGGTCTTGCTGGCCATCGCGCTGGGTGGCAAATCGCTCGATCGTCAAATCCTGTCCGAAGCTGCTAAGTCTTTGAGCTACCGGGGGCATTATTGGCAGGCCGCGCTGCGAATTATCGGCGACCATCCTTGGTTCGGCTGCGGGCTGGGAAATTTTCAGGACATCTATACGCAATACAAACTGCCGCAGGCCAGCGAAGTCGTGGCTGATCCGCATAACTTTTTGTTGGAAGTGTGGTCGACATCGGGCACGCCGGCCATGCTGGCGCTGACGGCGATTTTTGTCGGGGCCATAATCGACGTTCTGCGGCGCGCCGCGGCGGACATTACCACGGACACCCTAAAGAGCCGCGCTCAACTGGCGGACGTCGCCCAAAGACACCTTTCGCTCCGCGAAAATAGCGCTACTTTCGCGGAGCGAAAGGCGACGATGCCGCGTTCGGTATTCGAGCACGGCGATTTTGGACAAGCCGAAATGGCCGGCCGAACTAACGCCGCCGTCTATGCGATTGTCGGCGGGGCAATTGCAGGATTCGTGCTCGCCTTCTTGATCAGCCTGGTGGCAACGGTGGTTTTGCCCATGGAAATGTTGGCGATTGGCTCGCTGGCGATCACCGCCGCCGCGCTGTTGGCATGGCGCTGGATTCAAAGCGGCGAGCTGCCGCCGGCGGCGCCGCTGGTGGCGGCGGGCGCGCTGTTGGTCAATCTGCTGGCAGCGGGCGGAATTGCTTTTAGCGGCGTGGCCGGTACGCTGTGGCTATTGTTGGCGGTCGCCCTGGGCGCCGGCCGCTTCGCGCCGCGTGTATCGCTGCCCCGCGCCGCCGCAATCGGTGCGCTGGCGGCATCGATCGCCCTGGTGTCGGCTTGCCATGTTAGCGCCTATTTGCCGTCGCTGCGTTGCCGCATGCTAGTCGCTGAGGCTGAGGCAGAGCCGCGCACGGTCGAGCAGAGCCTACGTGCCGCCGCCGCCGCCGACCCCCTGGCCGACCAGCCCTGGAGAGACCTGGCTGCCGTGGCTCTTGCGCGTTTTCAGCAGGGCGACCGCAGCGCGATGGCGACCTGGAATGAAGCTCAGGGCGAAATGCT
>DASVHB010000034.1:0-5909 GCA_036379195.1 Pirellulales bacterium | reverse complement strand
GGCGCCAGGCAGATAGCCCGAGCCCAGCGTCAGGAACAGGGCGAAAACCAACAACAGATAGCGTCGCGTTCGGGACATCAAAATGCAAAGTGCAAAAGTAAAAACCGGCGATACTAGCGGACGTTTGCTTCCAGCTTCAGCAGCTCTTGTCGTTCGGCGGGTGGCAGCAACTCGGCGGCCAGGTTGCTTTGCCGAGCTTCTTCGAACGCCTGACGTGCGTCGTCGGTTTTGCCCAGATATTGCAGACTCAACGCCAAATGAAATCGGTGCCGCGCGCTGGTGGGCGACAGCGCCAGCGCGTCCTTAAACAGCGAAGCCGCTTCGTCAACCTCTTGCTGTTGCAACAGCACCCAGCCCTTGGTGTCGAGCAATTCGGCCTGCATGCCTCCGATTTGCAGCGCCCGCTCGATGTATTCCAGCGCCTCGCGCCGGGTGTCTGGCCGCTGGCTGAGCAGCAGGGCCATATTGTTGAGCGAGGCGACGTTTTTCGGGTCGAGCGCCAGCATCTGCCGCAGCAAGCGGACGGCTTCTTCATTGTTGCCTTGCATGGCGTGCATGGCCGACGCGCCAAACAACAGCAGCCGGTCGTCAGGGTGGTCGGCCAGCGCCGCCGCGATCAAGGGTTCGGCCCGCCGGCGGTCTTCTGCCTCGACGGTGCCCACCGTAATCACCGCGGCCAGGGCCACCGCCACGCGCACCTCGGTATCGCGCGCCGCCAGACAAAGCTCGATGCCTTCGTGCGCCCGGCCATGCCGCGCCAGCCAAATGGCCAAGGGCACATAGGCGGTCGGTTGCGCCGCGAAAGCCTGGCGATAGGCGGCCTCAGCAGGATCGGTCAAATCGAGCGATGCATACAGCCGGGCGACGCGGCCCAACAAGTCTGCTCGCTGCGGAGGCGATAGCTGCGGCTGGCCGGCCAAAAACGCCTCTACCAGCGCCGGCGCTTGTTCGGTCTCGCCCTGCTCGGCCAATAGGCGTACTCGCAGGCTAAGCGTGCGAAAATGCGAGGTTTCGGGCTCCAGCGCGGCCAGCCGATCGACAAGCTCGGCCGCTTTTTTGATCGTCGAGGGCTGCTTTTGGCTGGTGCGCAGCAAATGATCGGCAAAGGCCGCCAGGTGCGCCGGCTCGGCCCGGTCGCGATCGGCCAGAAGCTCTAGCTGTTCGCGGGCCTTGCTCCATTGGCCCTGGGCCTCATAAAGTCGGGCCAGCAACAACCGGTCGATGGGGGCCGCGCTGTTGGCGCCGCTCACGAGCGATTCGAGCACTTGCCGGGCACGATCGCGGAACTGCACGCCACCGCGCCGCAGCAGCAAGATGGCCTTCAACCGCTGATCGGCGATCTCGGGTGCGCCGCCGCCCGCACGATCGAGCAACGTCCATACTTCGTCGAGTTCGCTCTCGGCGTGTGCCCGCGTCGCCAGCAAAGTGGCCAGCATGCGTTCGGCGGCGCCCGCGCCTGGCTCCAACGCGATCACGCGGCGGAGATACTGCTCGCTGCGTTGCGGGTCGGTGCGGAAGAAGAACTGCGCGGCCTGCAACAGTACCGCCGCGCGCTGCGGGTTTGCGTCGACGGCCGCCAGGAAGTACGTGTTTGCCCGGTCGGTGTCGCCCAGCAGGGCATAGCCCTGCGCCAGGAAGAACGGTCGATCCTGATCGCTGAGCAGCGAGCGGTCTTCGATTTGCTTCAACAACGCACGGGCGGCGTCAGACTGAGCCGTTTGATGATAAAAGGCCAGCAGTGCCGACCAGGTGCGCGGGTCGGACGTGGCCAATTCCCAAGCGCGCCGCAGTTCGGCTTCGGCCTCGGCCAGGCGAGCCACGCGCTCTGCGCCCTCGGGCGGCAAATCGACCGACAGCAACTGCCCCAGCCGCACGTGAGCTAGCGCGTCATCGGGATTGCGGGCCATTTCGCGGCGGGCGATTTCGACGGCTTGTCCCACATTGCCTTGCCGCAAATCGGCGGCCATCGCCAGCGAGGCCAGCTCCGGCGGCACGTCGGCGGCCTGCCGCAATTGGTCGAGATAGGCGCCAGCTTCGGCAATGCGGTTTTGCCGCAGCAGCAAGGCGATCATCTCTTGATAGACGGCCACCCGACGCTCGCCCAACCGTAGGGCCTGAGCGTAGGCCTGAATGGCAGTATCGTCGTCGGGCCGGGCCTGCATCTGCGCCACGCGCGCTTTCAGCAGATGCGAGGGCGGCCAGTAGGGCCGCAACGCTTCGAGATCGCGCTGCAGGCGCCGGGCTTCGTCGATGCGCGTGCGGCGTGCCGCGTGCTCGGTCAAGTTCGATGCTTCACCCAGCAGACACTGCGCTCGATAGAACCGCCAGCCCGTCTGCGCATCGACTCGCGACGACGCTTCTAACTGATCCACGCGGCGACGCGCCTCGGCGACCTTGCCCGATTCCAGATCGAGTTCGACGAGCAATTGCAGCGGAAGCACGTCTTCGGGGTCTTCTTGGACCAGGGTTTCCAGTGCTTCACGCGCCTGCGACTGGTTACCGCCGGCCAGATGCAATAGCGCCAGCCGATAGCGGACCGCCCGTCGATCGGAGACGGCCAGCCCGGCCAACCCGCGGGCCAGGGCCGCGGCGGCCTCCGCCTCGCGGTTGCGGCGATAGAGCAGATCGGCTTCGAGCAACAGCACGGCGAGCGTTTCGCCGTGTTCGGCCCGCAATTGTTCGAGCAGTCGATCGGCCTTGGCGGCAGCGCCGGTCCGTTCGTAATTGAAAATCAACCGGCCCGCCAGGCTGGGAGATTCGATCACCGCCGGTTCTAAAGCTCCGAACAGCCTGGCCGCCAAATCGGTCTGTCCGCGCACCAGTTCGTATTCGGCGGCCAGTAGCTTGAGAAAGGTGCTGTCCGGCAGGCGCTCCAGCGATTTGCTCAGCGAATCTTCAAACACGCGCCAGTCGCGCTTCGCCGGGGGCAAGAGCACCTGTTGCCGCAATCGGGCATTGACGAACGATTCCCAGCCGGCGGCCGATTGCGGATCGAGCGCCAGCCCCTCTTCGTAATGCCGCAGCGCTTCGTCGAGCCAGCCGGCCTGCTCCCAGGCATGGGCCGCGGCGAGGTGCGCCTCGGCGTCGCGCGGCTGCAACTCGGCGGCGCTTTGATAGGCCGCCGCGGCGTGGTCCCACATCCGCAGCCGCCCGTAACACTTGCCAAGCTGCATCCAAACGTGGTGATCGCCGGCCGCCTTGTTGGCGGTAATCGCGCCTCCCTGCCTCAACTCCAACACTCGCTTGAGCAGCGGCACGGCATTGCCAAACTGGTCGCGGGCCGTCGCACTGTCGGCGCGCAGCGAATACAAGGCGGCCAACCACTGCGTCTGCTCGGCCCCAAACAAGTGCAGGACCTGCCGTTCCATCTGGTCCATCAGCGCTTGCGCATCGTCGAACTCATTTCGCTGTAAGTGCGCCGAGGCCAGTTGCGCTTGCAGTCGCAGATCGTTACCGCCCGTCGCCTTCAGGCCCTCTTTCCAGGCGCGCAGCGCCTCGTCCAGATTGTCTTCAGCCGCGTAGGTCTGGCCGAGCAATGAATAACCCTGAGGTTCGGCGGGCGCGAGGCGGATTAACCGCGCGAAGCACTCGCGAGCGGTTTGCCACTGCCGCAGGTCTTGAGCGTGCAGGCCGGCGGCCATCGCCAGCGAGGCATTGGTATGGTCGCCGTCGGCGGCCTCGGCGGCATGCAAGTCGGCCTCGGCGCCCGGTAGGCCAAATTCACTGCGATAAAGATACCGAGCGAGCAACGCCTGCACGCCCGACCGATCTGCCGCCACCAGGCGGTCCATCACTTCGTCGGCGCGGCGGGCCCGTTCGTCTGGGGCGGGCTGCCGCAGTTCGTTGCGATAAAACCGTGCGAGGTGTGTGGCAACCTCAACGTCCTTCGGGTCGGCCTCGTGCGCCGCGAGCAGTGCCCGCTGCACTTTTTCTTCCGAAGTTTCATTCTTGATCTGATAGCGCTCGTGGAGCGCGAGTGCTTTGACACGCAGGGCCGCCGCGTCTTGCGGCAGTTGGCCGAGCAGCTCGTCGGCGCTTTGCAGCGCTGCCTCGTGGTCGCCTAGTTCCAGCAGCAGCTTCAAGTGCCGGCGGCGCCACTCGAGATCCGTGGGCGCCAGCGAAATCGCCACCGCGTAAAGTTGCACGGCCCGTTGCTTGTCGCCGCGCGTTGTGGCCGCGCGGCCAAAATCGTCGGCCAGCCGCAACCGGGCTTTAGTGTCGCCGGGACGCAGACGCAAGAAATGCCGCAATTCCTGGGCGGCTTGTTGCCAATCTTCGGCGCGCTCGCGGTCGGCCGCGCGTTGCAACAACGTGTTGGCGTTGCGTCGCACCTGATACGCGTGCCAAAAATACGCGGCCGGCGCCAACAGCGCCACCAATACGGCGGTGCGCAGCAACCGGCGGGTGTTGAATTGCCAACGCCGTCGTCGCTCGGCCAAACGCCGTTTCGACTCCGTGTCTTTAGGGGGCAGGGCACAAGGAACAGGGGGCAGCGTCTGCACTGCGCCCTGTTGCCCATCGGTCCCCTGTTCCCCGTACCCTGTTCCCTGCACCCTGTTCATCACGCGTCGATAATCGTTCCAGAAGGCGGCGGCAGCGCGGGTGGGCCGGCCGCCGGCTCTTCCGCGGCGCCTGCCTGTGCGTAACGCTCCCAGCCGTAGCCATAGCCGCCGTATTTGTAGGCCCAGGTGCGGGCGGGCAGGCCGCTAATCACCGTGCCTAAGATCCGCGCGCCCGACGAAGCGAGTCGCTCGCAGGCCAGCCGGAATTGTGGGCCGCGGCTGATGTCGCGCATCGCGCACACCAAGGTGCCCTCAGCCGCTCCCGCCAACACCAAGGCCTCGCTGGCGGCCAGCACCGGCGGCAAGTCGATCACAATATAACGATAGTGCTGTCGCAACTCGGCCAACACCGCTTCCATCGCGCCGTCTTGCAGCAGCGCGTGCGGAGTGAACTTCAACTGCCCGCTGGGCAAGAAGTGCAGCCAGGGGCTATCGGTGGCCACGACCGAATCGCTCGCGCCGCAGCGGCCCGCCAACACATCGGTCAGGCCGGGCGAAATCTCGCGATCGAAAATCTCGTGCAGACTGGGGCATCGCATGTCGCCGTCGATGATCAACGTCGGCTTACGTGTCGCCTTGGCCAGGCTCGCGCCTAACGACGACGCCAGGCTGCTCTTGCCCTCGCGGCTGATGGCACTGGTGATGGCGAACATTTTAAGATCGCGCGTTTCAGGCGAGACCGTCAACGCCACGCGCAACGCCTCGATGCTCTCTTGGAACGTCAATTGATCTCGCACGAAACGTTCTTCGGAACGCGAGCCGCTGAAGGCCATGCGAGCGGGCAGCGCCGTGATCTCGCCCAGCACAGGCAAGTTCACCTCTTGCACCATCTGCCGCACATCGTGAATCCGCCGCTGCCGCTGCTCCCATAGCACCGCCAGGGCAAACGGCAAAAACAGCCCCACGGCCGCCGACGGCAGCAGCCGCTTCCAGGGAACCAACTCGCGGGGCTTGGCCGGCGCGGTGGCCCGCTGCATCGGGCTAGCCCGAAGCGGTGCGCCCATTTCGGTCTGAAGCATCACAATCCGGTCGGCGATCTTTTCAAAAACTTCCTGGGCGCGGGCCAGTTCATCTCGGGCAAATTCCAGGTCGACGGTTTTGTCGCCGAGCTTATCGATTCGCTCGCGCTGCGCCGCGACCCGGTCTTGCCAGAGTTTTTGCATCAATCGCTGATTCTCTATGTTGGCTTTCAGGTCGGCGATCGCCTCCTGCTGTTTGGTGTGGCGCGACGCACGCAATTGCTCGATCAGTTGTGGCCGCAGCTCTTCCGCGGTCTGCTCGATGGTCTCCTGCAGGCCGTCGATCTGCTGCTGCATGCGGGCGGCCATCGAGTCGTCTTCGAGATTC
>DASVHB010000033.1:0-11606 GCA_036379195.1 Pirellulales bacterium | reverse complement strand
ACGCGGAACGGCACGGAGTCCGTTCCCTACAGAAGTCGTTGCCGAATATGTCTAGCAAACCCGATTCGAAAGACAGCAAAATTGCTTGTGGGGGAAGCCCGGTTTATAATCCGCGGCACGTTCGGCTCCGTTCGCCAAAGTTCACCGATCTCGAAAAGGTCTTCGCCGTGCAAAGCCTCCGTCGTGGCAATCGCCGTGCTCGCTCTCTAAGGAATCGCTCCGCCCATGGCCGTCGCCGGCTGTTTCGCGAGGCGCTTGAGGCGCGCTTGATGTTCGATGTGTCGGCCCCGCCCACCTTGCAGTGGTTCGAAAGCAGCTACAATACCATCGAACAGCGCGCCCCCGATATCTTCGCGGCAGGTTATGGCGCGGTGCTCACGCCGCCGCCCGGCAGGGCCGATTCGGGCAATCAGTCGGTAGGATACGACGTCTATAATCGCTTCGATCTGGGCGGCCCCGGCGATCCCACGCTCTATGGCACCGAGGCCGGCCTGAAGGCTATGGTGGCCGCCATCCATCAAACCGGCGCCAGCTATTACAGCGACCTGGTATGGAACCACGATGGTTTTGAGAATCTGGGCACGCCCGGCTTCGCGGCGTCGGGCGGATATCCCGGATTCGCTCTCACGCTCAATCCTTCGAACAATTACGCCGGCTACAACGATATCGATGGCGACTTTCACAGCGCCTTCGACAACAGCACTACCGGCATGAGGCTGAGCGGGCTGGACGACATCGCCCAAGAAAAGAACTACCAGTTCATTCGCAATCCGGTCGCCCCGAACAATCCGCTTAACTTGCCGGCGGGCACAACGCCGCTCAATGGCCGGTTGGCCAACGTGCCCGATCCGAACAACGCCCAGTTTTATCCCGATCGGAACCTGCCGCCGATCACGGTGAACGATCCCGCCACGGGCGAGTACAACCTCAAGATTTATCCGTTCGACAACGCCGATCCGCTGGCCGGCACGCCGACGCCCGAGAACGCGCTGGGCTACCTGATGCGCTACACGCAGTGGATGGTGCAAACGATCGGCGTCGATGGTTTTCGGCTCGACGCGGCCAAAAACATGCCGCCGTGGGTGCTGAATTATTACGATCAGGCCGTCTACGATTCGTCGTTCCGCACGCTTCTCAACGGCAGCCAGGAGCCGATCTTCGGCTTCAGCGAAGTTTTTGACGGCGACAAATCGCTGCTTCAGCAGTATGTCAATAAAAGCGACAACGGTCCGAACACCGTGGGCGGCAACCGCGACGTGCTCGATTTTCCGCTCTTCTTCGCCCTGCAAAACAACCTGACCGGCAACGGCTATCAGAACAATTGGTACAACGTGGTGAACGCCAGCATCGACAGTCAGGACGACGGGCTGGCCAACAACGGCTCCGAAGGCGTCTCGTTCGTTTCCAGCGCCGACAACGGCCCGCCGTACCTCAACAACGTGGCCTACGCTTACACGCTGACTCATCCGGGCAACACCATCGTCTACTTCAACGGCCACGAGTTCGGCGACAATCGCTCGTTTCCGCAGGATGGCCGCGGCGACGCCTTGGGCGGACTCTATGGCGACACGATCACCAACCTGGTCAACATCCGCGACACCCACCCCGACGGCAACTACGATCAGCGATATATCGACAGCAACGTGCTGGTTTACGAACGCGACGACTCGATGCTCATCGGACTCAGCAACCGGACCGATAGCGGCTACGACAATCGCTGGGTTCAGACCGACTTCGCTCCGGGCACGTACCTGGTCGATTTGACCGGGTTGTCCGCGAAGTCGGGCACCAACGAAGACGGCAACATTCACCCGCTGCTGCAAGTCGGCGCGGGCGGGTGGGTCAATCTCAACGTGCCGCGCAATTCGGATGACGGCAACTTCACGGGCGATGGTTACGTGATTTACGCCCCCGCGTCGCCGCAGGGCGCGCTGACCATCAACGGCATGTCGAACATCATTCCCGGCGGCACTCCGACCGCAGCCACCAACGGCACGACCGAGCTATCGCCCGTTGACGTGGTCACCGGCAATAACTTCCAGATTCAACTCAACACCAACAACGTCAACTTGCTGGGCAACCCGGCGCTGCACGACCAAGACGCTGATGGCGACAACGCGCTGTATAAGATCGACGGCGGTGTGGACGCGGCGGGCACGGGCTTTGTCGATACCAATCCCGGCGACGTGGCCTACGGTTTTCAGCAGTTTACAACGACTCACAACCCCGGCTATTTCAGCGCCGACGGCAATGGCGAGTATGTGCAGACCATCAACACCGCCAACCTTACGAACGGCTATCACTATATCGACGTCCGCGCCTTCCGGCACCGCAACCCCGGCGAGCCGCCGATCTTCACCGACTTCAAGGTGACGATCTACGTCGATCATTCGCCCACCACCACCCAGCTCGTCAGCTTCAATGACGTGACGCCCGGCGTGAACCAGGACAAGCTGCTCACGGTTGAGGCAACCGACCCGCGGGTGAACAACGTGCACGTGCTGTTCGACCTGCCCGCCGGCCTGACCGACGCGCAGATCCTGGCCATGATCGGCGGCGCCAACCAGGCCAATCAGATCGACCGCGACCTTTGGACCATCGAGGACGATGGCCTGACCAGCGGCAATCACGTGGCCACGGTCGTCTCGTACCAGATCGACGGCACGGCCAGCATCGAGCGGTTCGACGCGCAACAGTTTCCCGCCTTGTCGACTTCGACGATCTACGGCGCCGGCTTGGGCGACCTGGATTTCAACGGGCAGATCGACGCCCACGACGTCGCTCTGTTCGGCCAGATGCTGGAGAGCGACAACCAGCAATTCAACCCCGCGGCCGACTTCAACGGCGACGGGCAAATCGACAATTCCGACTTTTTGTCGTTCTATTCCAAGCTGCAGGCCGACCACGCCGACGCCACCACGCTGGCCGCCTACCAGCAGTTGCTCGGGCCGCCGCCGGGCGGATACACCATCAAGGAAGGAACGAACCTGACCCTGGCTTTGAACCAGCCTTCGAGCACGACGCCCAGCTTAAGCTTTTCGTGGTCGTTCAATGGCGACGGCAATTTCGCCGACGCCAAGGGGCCATCGCCCATGCTCACTTGGGAGCAGCTCGCCGCTTTGGGCATCGACAACGAAGGAACGTATCCGATCACGCTGGAAGTGACCGACGGCACGAATACCATCCAGATTCCCACTACGCTGGCCGTGCAATTGGTGCCGCCGACGCTTTCGATCGCCGGGCCGGGCATCATCACCGAGGGCGAAACCTACACGCTGGGCCTGTCGGCCAGCGAGCCGGGCGGCGACGTCATCACAGGCTGGTCGGTCGATTGGGGCGATGGAGCGACGCAAACCCTGGCAGGCAATGCGACCTCGGCCACGCACATTTATTCCGCACCGCCCAATGCCGTGACCATCTCGGCCACGGCTACCGATGAAGATGGCACGTACACCGCCGATGCCTTGCCCGTCGCGGTCGATGATGCCCCGCTCACGGCATCGGCGCTGACGCTGACGAGCGTCGAGGGCGCGACGTTCAATGGGACGGTCGCTTCGTTCACCGACGCCAATGCATTGCCGCGGCTCAGCACATTTTCGGCGACGATCGATTGGGGCGATGGAATGGGCAGCACGTCGGGCACCGTCGTCGCCAACGCCGCCGGCGGTTTCGACGTGCAAGGCACACACGTCTACGCCGAAGAAGGCACGCTGCCCGTGACGGTGACGATCGACGACACGGGCGGCAACCAGGCCACGGCCGTCAGTACGGCGAACGTGTCCGATCCCGCGGTGATCGCCACGGCCAATGCGTTCACCGCGGCCGTTGGATCGCCGATTGGGCCGCTGGTGGTGGCCACGTTTACCGATCCGGGCGACCCTGAGTCGCTGAGCGACTATCAGGCGGTCATCGATTGGGGCGACGGAACGGCCACGGACGTGGGGGCCGAAATCCTCCGCAGCGGCAGCACGTTCAGTATATTAGGCACACACCTTTATGCGGCCACGGGCTTGTATCCCGTCAAGGTCACAATCGCGCACGACAGCGCGCCAGCGACAACGGCCACCACAAACGCGACCGTCGAGCAAAATGTAGCGTTGGTGTTGCTCGACACCGCAAGCGCTAGCTTGAACGCCGGCGGAAACGCCTCGGTACGCTTGACCGGGGGCGGCGCCGCCGAAGTTCTGTCGAGCGCCTCCGCCGCGGTGGTGGCGTCAGGCAACGCGAACATCGCCGCGAATGAAATTGACGTCGAGGGATCGCCCGGAATTGCGAGGCACGGCAATGCCAGTATATCGAGCCTGATTGAGAGCGGTCTGACGCCGGCCGGCGATCCTCTTCTCAGCGATCCGTTCGCATCGCTGGCCCCTCCCACCGTGCCGAGCACAACATTTGCCGCCACCAACATCGGGGGCAACACGATCGAGACTCTTCAGCAGGGCGTTTATCCGGGCGGCATTAGCATCGCCGGCAACGCCTCGGTAACGCTCGCGCCGGGCGTGTATTATTTGCAGGGCGGCGGATTTTCCGTCAGCGGCAACGCCCACGTCACCGGCCAAGACGTATTGATCTACTACGCCCCGCAAGGCGGCAGCGATGCGGTTCGCATCGCGGGGCAAGCGGTCGTGCAGTTATCAGGCCGGAGCGAGTACGGCGGCCTGGCCATTTACCAAGACCGCGCCTCCACCGCGCCAATCGCCATCGGCGGCGAGGCGTCGCTGGTCATCACCGGCGGGGTTTATGCCGCCAGCGGCGAACTGGAATCTCGGGCGGCGCTCAAGTGTCGCTTGCGGGCAGCGCCGCGGACGGCTTAAGCGCGCGGCTGGTGGTCGACGATCTGAGCGTTTCTGGCAACGGAGTTCTGGCGATCGACGCCAGCCAGAACGCCCCGCTGATCGTCGGTTCGAGTTCGCCGCTCGTGGCCAGCGGCGCCGCCGACCCAGCATCGCTGTCCAATGCCAGCGGTGCGACAACCGATGAACAAACAGCCAACGACCTGGCGGTTGTCGCCGTCGCCGCGGAACTTGATGCAAGTGGGCCTCCTGCGGGAACGGCGGCAGGGGGGCAATTGACTTCCGGCGTCAGCAGCGTAAACAACCAGAAGAGGCCCCTGCTCGGCGAATGAGCGAATGGCTAGCGGCCGCGACTGGGACCGCAGTGCGGTATTCATTTGCCGGCGTTAGACCAAAGCCCGCGCACGCTTTCAGGCGCGTCCGCTTGCTTGGCGGCCTGCAGGATTTTCCGCAGCAACTCCAGGTCATTAACCTGCCGGATTTCCGGCAGTAGTGCAAGGCCCGCCGCGGCGAATTTGATGTCGAGCACCGCTTCGATGCCTGCCAGAAGGTGTTCTCTCGCTTCGGCAAGCCCCTGGGCTCGGCCCTCGGCCAGCCCTTCTTGACGGCCAAAACGCTCAGCGCCGGTGACAAACGACATATTTTTCTCCTTTGCAAAATCGCGAATCTCTTCCCACGCGAGGAGGGATAACCGCGCCGGCAGATCCATCATCCCCTCCATGAGACGATACAATTGGCGAATCTGCTCAGCACTAAATCCCCGCTCGTAAAGCCCCTTGACCAGCCGCACCTGCGAGGCTCGCCGAGCTTCATCGTCGTGGGCGAATGCAAGTGTCTTCAAGTGCGCCAAAACAACGGTTGCAAATGGGTTCGGATGCGATTCCAGGGCCACTTCGTCGGCCCCGTAGTCGAGCAACTTGGCGGTGCCAAATTCAATGCCAATCTTCGTTCCCCACAATTCGTACCCGAAGTGTCTCGGCCGCCAGGCCGGGCGGTTGTCGCCCAAAATGGCGAAACTGGCCACCCTTCGATTATAACGATCAAACAGCCGGTAGTTATAGACGAACATCCGCTCGGCGAAGTCCCGGTCATGCTGACTCTGTACCTCGACGTGGACCAACACCCATTCATCACGGCCATTGGTCCGCCAAACCTTGACGAGCTTGTCCGCCACGCGCCGCCCGTGCTCCGCTTCGAGCGTGATCTGTTGCAGCTCTTTATCGAGCATTTCAAAGCCATGTGCCCAATCGATTTCACGGTGGGCATCGGCGAAGAAGAAGGCCATGAACGGCTCGAAAAAGACCTCGAGCGCCTCTTTCCAGGCATTGTCAAAGTCGGGCATATATACTGGCAGTTGAAGTTTCGAAAACCATTCGCGATAGTATTCTCCAGATTGCTCCGCCGCCAGATCGGACCACGGATGGCGCGGATGGGCGCGGATAACGGTTCCGCCCGGTTTATCCGTGGCCTTCGGTGAAATGCGTGGTCCAAAGAGCGCGCGCCGTGTTCAGTGTATTTTTGTTGGCGGCAGACCCGGAAAAGCTGCGGGAGCGGCTCGCCTGCGATGCGGAAATGGTTTCAGAGATTGCCGCAGAGATGAAGCGCCAAGGCGCTTCTCAGGAAGAAATCCATAGGATTTGCCGGCGCGTCGGCGAGGTCCGGTGCTTGCAATGGCCTTCGCCTGGCGATCAGTTGTCGGTCGACGCGCTGGTGTGGATGCTCGACTATGCGGCGGAACCGATCGACATGGCGAGGATTCAGGGCATCCGTTATACGAGCATGGTCGATGAGGTTCCTTTGCTCGATACGATGGTGTCCGACCCGGGCCCGCTGCCATTGCCCGACGTCCGGGAGTTGCAGTGCGAAATCGGTTTCGTCGGACCGCGCCAGATGCGCGAATTGGCCGACGCGGGCCCGCCGCCCTGCTTGAATCCTCATTTGGACGTCGGCACGGAATTGGTCGAAGTGTTCGAGTCGCTTGCCGACGACGGCCTGGGGCTTTATACCATCTTGGACGGAGCAAAGTTGAGGCGCCGCTGATCGCTCACATCCAGGAAGAAACCATGACAGGCAACATCAATCGTCAACTCCGCGACGCCGCCCAAGAAGGCAACCTCAAGAAAGTCCGCGCCCTGCTCGCAGAGGGCGCCGATGTCAACTGCTTTTCGCGCAACGACGGCTCGACACCACTGCTGCTGGCGCTGGCGGAGGGCCACCAGAAAGTCTGGCGGCACCTTCTTGACGCGGGCGCTCGTACCGATGTTCAGGCGCAGCTTGGTGCGACGGCCCTGCACGTGGCCGCCAGCGCCGGAGATACTGAGGCGATCGAAACGCTGGTTGGCCTTGGCTTGCCGCTCGAAAGCAGAGACCGCTTCGGCTGCACTCCGCTCATTGAGGCGGTCGGATCTGAATCGGACGAGGCCGTGGAATCGCTGCTCAAGCATGGCGCCGATCCTAACGCTACCAACAACGAAGGATGCACCGCGCTTCATCACGTCTACTTCCAGATGGAGATGGGCGAGGGAGAATGCGACGAAGAATGCGAACGACTCATCGCGCTGCTTAAAAAACACGGCGCCGACCCGAATATCAAAGATAAACTGGGCCGTATTCCCGGCGGCACTGTCGAGCGGAAGAGCCCGGGCAAGAAGGGCCGCGCAACACCCGCGAACGCGGCCGGCGCCGCCGCAGACAAACCGCTTTCGCCCGCCGACCAGCAGCTCGTCAAAATGCTGGAAAATGTCGGCATTCAGGTTGGGCCGACGAAGAAAACCAACAATGCTTTCTTCGATGAACTCAAATGCGGGATTCCGACCAGGATCGCGGAACAAGTCAAAGGCTGCGAGAAAAGTTTTGCGACCTTGGGCGATGACTGCCGCCGCGAAGAATGCATTGAAAAGGCGTTCTGTTGGCAGACGCATATCCACCAATGCGCGGGAATGATTTACTGGTGGCATTTCGGATTTCGCGGCAACCTGAAGCCCCGGCAAATCCTGGATAAAGGGGTCGAAATGGCATTAACCTATTTTGAAGTCGTCTCCGACCGTTTGGCCAAGGCGCGTCCCAAGATGCACTGGACGAAGGAAGTCGCCTGGTTCGAGCCTTATTCGTTGGCGCTGTTGATGGCGACACTCGTGGGGCGCACACGCGAGCGGACGCGGCTTTCGGACCATCTGCACCCGAATCTTGCTGTCGAAACGGTGGCCATTCCGATCGAACCGGCGCTCGGCGACGTGCTGCTGTGTATTGCGGCGCCGCTGCAATCGAAACCTATGGATATCGCGCCCATTAAAGAACGGCTGCAAAAATCGCGCAAGCAGCGACCGAAGCTGCTTTTGAAGACCTGGCAGGCGCTGCAAAGCGGCGACCGAGCGAAGTTCGCCTCTGGGCTGGCCGATTCCACGGCCAACTTTGCCAAGACGACCGCCGACGACGACCGACCGAGCACGGCGATCGCGCTGGAAGAATCGATTCTCTTAGCCCTAGCCGAAGAACGGGGTTGGACCGATCTCTCGTTCGATCTGCCCATCGCGGCGCGCCTCGTGGCCCACCGTTCGCTCGAAATGGCCTGATGCCGGGCAATTGACGCCCGGCGTCGGCGGCGTAAGTTATGTGAAGGGGCCATTTCTCGGAGGGTAAGCGAATGGCTAGCGGCCACACTGGAAATGTGGTGCCGGGAAACCGGTTGCGGGTTCGACTCCCGTGCCCTCCGCTCGTTGCCTGTTGCTCGATCGCGCTCGTTGCAGCCGCATTTGGGATCTTCCAGTTCGCGGCCCGCGTGCGAGCCGACGAGCCTCGCCCGGCCACTCGCGCCGCCGCTCAATCTCCGGAGGCCGTGGATGTTTCCTCGCTGATCGACGTGCTTGCGCAGCACGAGGCGCAATTCGCCACGTTCCACATGGAATATGTCAGTATCGGCCGGCGAGACGACGATGATGGCGCGGCGGAAAGCGAAGAACGCGTCGAATTCGCCCGTGATGCCCAAGCGGGACGATGGTTTCGTAAGGCCACCACGCTAACCGGCGGCGTTCGCGCGCGGCAGGACGAGCGTTACACGGACCATAAAAACAAGCGAACCGTCTCTTCCCTGCAAACCAATTGGAATGGGCTGAATCCGCCGCACGTCGCCATCGATGAGCCGCGGCCCGAGGCGCCCGATGGTTATGATGCGGAGCCGCTGTTTGGTCTCTTTCCCAACAGCAAACCGTTGTCGGAGCAGCTCAAGGGGCTACGCGTAAGCGTCGAGCTCGTCGAGGGCGATGCCATCCTGCGTTGGACAACCACCGCGGGCCCATTCACGACGAAGTATGAGGCGCGGCTATCGCACGAACACGGCTTGCTGCCGATCGAATTGCAATACACCGTCGACGGCCCCATCGACGTTGCACAGACTAAGCAATGGCGGGCAACTCAGATCAAGCAATCCGGCGATGTCTGGTATGCGGCAGAAGGAGAGTTCATCGAAACACACCGCAAGACGCATCACCGGTTCAAAGTTGCCCATTTCGCTCTCAACCAGCCGATTCCGGATGAAGAGCTGCGCTACGCGATTCCTGCCGGCGCTCGGGTCGACGATCGCATCGCGAAGAAACGGTACGTTCAAGCGCGGCCCGTCGCCGGAGAGACCAAGCCCTTCTCGGTCACCGTGCTCGACGTGGGCGGCAGGCCGATCGAAGGGGCCTCGGTTAAGATTTCGCTCAGCCAATCGAGCCGCGAACAGGCGGGCAAGGCGCCGCAGACGCAGGTTACCAACGACAACGGAGTAGCGCACTTCGAGGCCGCGCCCGACGACATGATCCACGTCGAGGTCTCGGAGCCCGACATGCGCCCCGCCGCGATCATTTCGGGCGGCGGCAACCAATTGCGGCTTTATTTGACGCCGCGCACCAAGGGCCACGTCGTCATCGACGGGCGGAAGCCGCGCGACGGGTACGTAGTCGTTCCCACCTTCGGACTCGACATGTCGGGCGGCACGCTCAAACCCCGGCCCGATCATGATCGCGATTCGTGCGCCATCGGTCCGGACGGAGCTTACGAATTCACGAAGGAACTTACCTTGCGGCGAATCGACCTGCCGCTGCTGTTTGTGGCCTATGCGGAGCAGGGCCAGCGGATGGCGATCCGCACGATCATGCCCGACGAACTGAGTGACCCGCTCGATTTTCTGCTCGAGCCGGCCGTATCGGTGACCGCCGAATTGCAACTTCCGCCGGGCACGCCACCCTCAACGCGGATCGAGGCCATTTGGACCGACGCGACGGGGCTGATGATTGGCTCGTCGTCGGTGACGATGATTGGGGATCGCGGCGATGCGGCTTTGCGCGGCACGGCCGTCGGACGTATTCCGCCGGGCGAGTATCAGCTACAGGTGCGCGCGACTTCGGAAACGGAGAAGCTGGTGTTCGAGTTCGCGATCGGCGCCGACCAGAGCGAAGCCACACTCGGTGTTGTTCCGCTACGGCCATCGAGGTTTGCGTCGCTACGCGGCAAGCCGGCGCCCGAATTAGTCGGCACGCCCATCGCGCCGACAGAGCTGACGCCGTTGAGCTCGTTGCGCGGGAAGATTGTGGTGCTCAATTTTTGGCACTTATACCCTGACCAGTTCAACTTTCATCCGGAGCAAACGCCCTTTTTCACGCTCCCGGCTCAGTTCAAAGAAGCGCCGGTGCATTGGATTGCCATTCACGATCACGCGGTTTCCGATGCCGAGAGGCTGGCGGTCAAGGTCGCCGAAATGCGCAAGGCAATTTGGGGCGACGGGCCAGCACCGTTTACCGCGATCATCGATGCCGCCGAGCCGATTCCGGACGGCGAACGCGCCGACGAAGCGCGTCGAGCGACTGATGGATGGCAGCCTGGAACCACGCAAAGCGTCACCGGCGCGCGGTACGGGGTCTTCGGGCGGCTCGTGCTCGTCGATCGCCAAGGCCGCGTCGTGGGAAGTTACGAGCAAGAAGAGCTCGAACCGGCCCTGCGGCGGTTGCTCGCAACGGGAAAATGATACCTCGTCGGTAATGTCTCGAACCGTCTTTCACCTGGTCCGCAAGCTTGACGAGCGGCCCAGTTTGACGCCTATCGCCGGAGTCTCGCTGCGGAATTTTGCAGGACCGCAAGACATCGACGCCTGGTTGCAGATCCGCCGCCGGGCGTTTCAGGACGAGACGCTTTCCGTGCGCGATTGGATGGCGCAAGACTTTGCCGCCGAGATGACGTCAAAACCTTGGTGGTCGCCCAAGCACTTGTGGTTTGCCGAGACGGCGCTGCCCGATGCCGACAGCCGGCACGCGGTCGGCGCTGTGGCGCTGGCCATGCGAAAGGCGCAGCGAGCACCAGCAGAGCGCCCACCAGACGGCGGCGTGCAAAACGATTGCGGAGTTCCGGTTGTCCACTGGCTGATGGTGTTGCCCGAATGGCGGCGGCGCGGAGTCGGCCGTTTGCTGTTGGCGGCGCTGGAGACCGCCTGCTGGGACGCGGGATATCGCCAGATTGCGCTGGAAACGCATACGGCGTGGTGGGCCGCCGCGGCGTTTTATCGATCGATGGGTTATTCTTAAATCAACGGCTCGCCGTGGTTCAGCTCGGCGCCGTTCGATTTCAGGATCTCGGTGGCCTTGTCGCAGTTGTCGTCGGTGCGCACGGTGACGACAATTCTGCCGGCCTGAATCGCTTGCTCGTAACGCTCGGCTTCCTCGCGGGGCATTCCGGCGAAGAGGTGGACGCGCCATCGACCATCGCATCGACCAAGGCGCCGTCGGGCGAGCTGGGCGGCTCCAGGTCGAGAATCTCTTCGATCTCGTTCTTTTGCGCGCGAAA
>DASVHB010000032.1:0-2608 GCA_036379195.1 Pirellulales bacterium | reverse complement strand
AGCCGCCCAGGCCGTACAAAAAGCTGAAGCCATAGAGCGTGAGCGCCGACGAGAGGATGCTCAAGAAGAAATACTTGGCGGCGGCTTCGGGCGAGGCGGCGTCGCGCCGGCCCAGATACAGCAGCACGTACGTGGGAATCGAAATCAGCTCGATGCCCAGGAAGATCAGCACCAGGTCGCGCGTCGCCGCCACCAGCATGGCGCCGGCCACCGCCAGCACGACAGTGCCGAGCAATTCGGGCGCTTGCACGTCGTCGTCGGGCCGCGAGCTCAACAGCACCAAGGCCAAGCCCACGACCAGCGCCAACCAACGAATAAATTGGCCCAGCGCGTCGATATGGCCGTTCAAAGCGACCGCCAACGTGCCGTCGTGAATGGCGGTGGCGTCTGCCGCGACATCGGGCGCCAAGCTTTGCTGGCCAAGCGCCAAACCGGCGACGAACACCGCCGCCACCGCCAGTACGGCCCACCGCTGGCGGCCGCCCCAAAAGGCCCCGCCCAAATAGATCAACGAAGCCACCAGGATCAGAATCGCTTCGGGCAGCAGCCGATACACGGTGTCAGTCGACACGGGCCACCTCCTTAGCTAACACGGCCCAAGCCCGGAGTTCGTTTTCCAGCACCGAAGGTGCGTCATTCGATAGCCCAGAGCGCAGCCCTGGGTTGGCGCCGCAAACCCATGGTCGTAAGCCCCAACGGGGCGCGATTCCCTGAATTAGGCTCGGCGGCCGATTTTGAATGGCGCCCCGTTGGGGCTTACAACAATTTAATTGAGCAATCCCAGGGCTGCGCCCTGGGCTATCGAATAACGCCGCGTTGCGGCTAAGAAAGGCCATTCGGCCTTTGGAATCAAACGGCAAACCAGCGCGCGTTTGCTGAACATCAGCGACGTGCGATGATCGCGCTGAAAATGGTCGCCCGACGCGTAAGCGAGGGAAAACCGTTTGACGACCCTCGCTTACGCTTCGGGCTTCCATGTCGTGCGCACGCCCCTCGCTGACGCGTCGCGCCTCCGTCGGTCGTAAACGCGCTGGCTTCGGCAGCGACGCCCGACCCTTGGCTTCGGGGCCCTGCCCCCCGACTCCTGAATCACGACCCCTGACCAGCACCGGCCGGCTCTCAAACATCGGATACCTTTCATTCATCGGCCGTTCGGTAGCCGCCAATACGCGATCGAGATCGGACTCCATCGGTCGCAAAAAGTGCTGCGGCGCCAAGCCGATCCAGAAGATAAACACCAACAGCGGCGCCAAGGCCAGGACCTCGCGCGGCTTCATGTCGCGCACCGGCGGACCGTGATGCGCGGGCTCGCGCAACGCGTTGAAAAACACCCGTTCCATCAGCCAGAGCATGTACCACGCTCCCAGCACCACTCCCGACACGGCCAGTACGGCGATCGTCAGCCATTGAGCGGTGTAGACCGGCGGCGCCTCGGCGTAGCCGCGCTGAAACATGCCGGTGAGCAAGATGAATTCGCCGGCGAAGCCGTTCATGCCCGGCAGTCCGATACTCGACATCGTGAACAACCCCATGAACGCGGCCAGCAGCGGCAGTCTGCGGGCCAGGCCGCCCAGGTCGGCGATTTCTCGGGTGTGGTAACGCTCGTAAACCATGCCGATGATCGCGAACAGCCCGCCGGTCGACAGCCCGTGGTTGATCATCTGCAACGTGCCGCCGTAAACGCCCGGCTTGTTCAAGGCGAACGTGCCGAGCATGCAGAAGCCCAGGTGGCTGACGCTGGAATAAGCGATCATCTTCTTGATGTTGCTTTGAGCCAGCGCGAGCAACGCTCCATACACGATGCCCGCCACCGACAGCCACAACAGCCACGGCATGCACAGGGCCGTGGCGTCGGGCAGCATGGGAATGCTGAACCGCAAAAAACCGTAGCTGCCGATCTTCAGCAAGATGCCGGCCAGGATGACGCTGCCGGCGGTGGGCGCCTGCGTGTGGGCCAGCGGCAGCCAGGTGTGCAGTGGAAACAGCGGCACTTTGATGGCGAAGCCGGCGAACAGGGCCAGAAACAGCACAAGCTGCGTCGGCTGCGAGATGGGGTGTTCGGCCAAGCTGGATTGCAGCGCGGCGATCGAAAACGTCATCATGCCGGTGTGGTAATAGTTCCACAGCACGATGGCCACCAGCCCCAAGAACGTCAGCAGACTGCCGGTCAGCGTGAACAGGAAAAACTTGATCGCCGCGTAGCGCCGCTCTTCGCTCCCCCAAATGCCGATCAAAAAGAACAGCGGGATGAGCGTGAACTCGAAGAACACGTAAAAGAGAATGATGTCGCGGGCGGCGAACACGCCGAGCATGCCGGTGGCCAACAGCAGCAACAGCGAGTAGAACGCCGGAGCGCGGTCTTCGATCGCCTCCCAGCTCACCAGCACCGATGTGAGCGTCAGCAGCGCGCTGAGACCGAACAGCCACAGGCTGATGCCATCGAGTCCCAGGCTGAAGCGGATATCGACGGTGCTCGAAGAGAACCACGGCTCGTCGATGCCGGTTGTAGCCGCGGTGGCCGGATCGAATTGCATGGTCACCCAGCCGGCCAGGGCCAGCGTGACCAGCGACACGACCAGCGCGATCCGCCGCGCCAGCGACTGCCCGG
>DASVHB010000031.1:0-5412 GCA_036379195.1 Pirellulales bacterium | reverse complement strand
TACGCCTTGGTCGGTTTTGACACGCGAGTCCGGCAAATGCTCCGGTGGCCGGGGCAGAGCCTAACCCGCATTGCGCACCCGTTCACACCAACCCGAAGCGCAAGCGAGGATCGCCCTTGAACTTGCCTCGCTTGCGCGTCGGGTTAGTGTGGGGCGCGCTGTTCGCCGGTGCCGGGGGAACGTGCGCGATGCGGTCTAAGCGATGCCCCGGTTGATCTGCACCGGGGCATCGGCAAGCCTCTGCCCCAGCCACCGCCGAAGGTATGAATTGCCTTTCGGCACAGCACCAAGGATGCTGAACACTGCGCCCCGAACCTTTCCCTTTTTACAATGTTGAACCCGGCGATATACTTCACCGCCAGGAGGACCAATTGATGCCGCGCACGTTGACCGTCGCCTGCCTGTTACTGTTTGCCGCTGCCGCCAGCGCCGCGCCGCCCGATGTTAAGACGCGCGCAACCAGGCCCAATATCGTGCTGATCATGTCCGACGACATGGGTTTTTCCGACCTGGGCTGCTACGGCGGCGAAATCCACACGCCGAACCTCGACCGACTGGCCGGAGGCGGGTTGCGGTTTACGCAGTTATATAATACGGGCCGTTGTTGTCCGACGCGGGCCAGCCTGCTCACCGGGTTATATCCGCACCAGGCCGGCATCGGCCATATGATGCAAGACCGCGGCGCCGACGGTTACCGCGGCGATCTCAATCAGCGCTGCCTGACGATCGCCCAGGTGCTCAAGACCGCCGGCTATCGCACCTACATGACCGGCAAATGGCACGTGACCAAGCGCAGCCGCCCCGGCGCGCCCAAAGACAACTGGCCGCGGCAGCGCGGCTTCGATCGTTTTTATGGCACGATCGCCGGCGCCGGCAATTACTACGACCCCGCCATGCTCGTGCGCGACAACACGATGATCTCGTCGGCCGACGACGAGCTTTATCAGCCCGAACAGTATTACTACACCGACGCCCTCACCGATCACGCCATGCGGTTTTTGAACGAGCACCAGGCCGAGCACGCCGACGATCCGCTGTTTTTGTACGTCGCCTACACGGCCGCCCACTGGCCGCTGCACGCGCCCGAAGCCGATGTGGCCAAGTATCGCGGTAAATACGACCGGGGCTACGAGCCGTGGCGGCGCGAACGCTTCGAGCGGCTCAAGCAGGCGGGGCTGATCAGCCCGACCTGGTTGCTCTCGCCGCAGGCCGGCGAGTGGGACGCGGTCGAGAACCAAGCGTGGGAAGCCCGCTGCATGGAAGTCTACGCCGCGATGATCGAACGCATGGATCGGGGCATCGGGCGGATTGTCGAAGAGCTAGAAGACACCGGGCGGTTTGAAAACACGCTGATCATGTTTCTGCAAGACAACGGCGGCTGCGCCGAGGCCATTGGAAGAGGCCCGCTGCAAACGACCGCGGGCGAGGCGCTGGGCGTCAACGCGCTTGAGCGGGCGGCCCGGCCCAGCCTGCCGCCTTTGGCCGACGACGTTTTGCAGCTTTCGATCCGACCCGCCCAAACGCGCGACGGCTTTCCGGTTCGGCAGGGCGTGGGCGTGATGCCGGGACCGCGCGATACGTATGTCTCGTATGGACGCGGCTGGGCCAATGTGTCGAACACGCCGTTTCGCGAGTACAAGCACTTTGTTCATGAGGGGGGCATCGCCACGCCGCTGATTGTGCATTGGGGTGGACGACTGACGCGCGGCGGCGAGCTGGAGCACCAACCCGCCCATCTCATCGACATCATGGCCACCTGCGTGGCGGCGTCGGGCGCCACGTACCCCGAGCAATTTCATGCCCAGAAGATCACGCCGCTGGAAGGCGTGAGCCTGTTGCCTGCCTTCGACGGGCAGCCGCTGGGGCGCGACACTCTGTACTGGGAACACGAAGGGAATCGCGCGATGCGCGTGGGAAAATGGAAGCTAGTTGCGAAAGGCCGGCGCGGCGCCTGGGAACTTTACGACATGGAAGCCGACCGCACGGAACTCAGCGATCTGGCCTCGCGCGAGCCAGAGCGGGTCGCCCAGATGGCAGCCGAATGGGAGACCTGGGCGCGACGCACGCAGGTGATTCCTTGGCCCGAACGGTGACACAAAACCACCGGCGCTGGGTAAACATTTCACGACGCGATCGCAATTGGCGCGCAGCGGCGCGCTTGTTGCACGGCCGGCGATCATACGTTCCTGCACACCGCCGACACCGTGAGGAGAGCGAACATGAGCGACGACCGATCGAAACGCGGCCCAAGAGACGCGCAGCGCATCAGTATCGACGAAGACTACGAAGTCCGCTACTGGACGGAAAAGCTCGGCTGCTCGCGCGAGCAACTCGAAAAGACCGTCGCCAAGGTGGGCGTCATGGCCGACGACGTGCGACGGGCGATTGCCGCGCACTGACGCCATGCTTTTCTGGTTCTTGGCGGCGCCGGTGGCCATTCTGGTGCGCGCGTTCACCACCGAGGAAATTGGGCGCGAACCACGCGAGTATTGCTCGCAACGGCAAGCCTGCTATCGAGACCGGCGCGGCGCCGATTGTTCGTTGGTCGATCGGGCCTGGTGCTTCGTCTTGCAGAAGCTGTTTTACATGCCTACCTGCGATTTCTGCCTGTCGTTCTGGGTGTCGCTGGCAGTTGTGTGGCTCGCCGAATATCAAATCTTCTTTAGCGACTGGCGAGGCTCGGCCTTGGCTTGCTTTGTGGTAATGGGCGTGGCCAATCTCTATTTGGCCCTGTTTGCGCTGTTGCGAGTCGATATGCGCAAAGAACGGGCGGTGGCGAAAGAGTTTGAGGCGCGAAACCAGTAGCATCAACACGACGGGTGCGTGCTCTGCCCGCTGCTGAGCAGCGTCTGGCGGACGGCGTCGATGCTGGCCTTGATTTGCTCCAGCGTGGCTGGTTTGACCAGGTAGCCATCGAATCCGGCGTATTGCGCCCGCTGGCGGTGCTTGGCCTCGCTGAGGCCCGTCAGGGCGATGATTCTCGTCTCGGTCAGGCGCGGCTCGCGGCGAATGTGTTTGGCCACCTCGAAGCCGTCCATGCCCGGCAGCGCCAAGTCAAGAAAAACCAGGTCGGGATGCAGCTCTTCGATTTGCTCCATGGCCTCGGCGCCGCGGCAGGCGGTGTGAACCGTATGGCCCAATTGCCGCAGCAACATGGCGAACGAATCGACCGTGTCTTGATCGTCGTCGATGACAAAAATGCACAGGGCACTGGCGTCGTGCGGTGGGTTCATGAAACAAGGCCGGTTCATCGGAGAGTCGCTTTCGCAGCAACGATCACTTTACCAACCGCCAGCCGACCTGTCGAGCGTCCCCAGCCCGGTGGGTAGTGTCCTAAGAGTGTCTGCCTGATGAGCGGCGAAACACCAACCCGAAGCGCCAGCGAGGCAAAAGACGGAGCTTCCTCGCTGGCGCTTCGGGTTAGTGTGGGCGGCACACACGATTAGGCCCTTACCGGCGAGGCTGCTCAGCCCGTCAGGGCGAGTTCGCCCGCCGACATGAATTCGGCCAAGGCGACATCGTGTAAAGCGGCCCGAGCGCGAGAAATGCGGCCCGCCTGATGGGATGAGGCCACGGCTCGAAGCGACACGCTCTGCTTGATACGACGGTCTGGGACTAGTTGCGCCGCGACGCAAGCCGGTCGCTCGGCCGCGATCGTCACCAACGGCAACACCGCCGTCCGCGAGGCGACCACCGCGAAATCGGCAAGCTGCAAGCCGGGCGTGGCGCTCAGCGCATCGCGCCGTTCTAACATCTCGGTCCGCAAGGGGCGGCCATGGCGAGAGGCAAAAACCACCGGCGCCGGATTGGCCGCGGGCCAACGGCTGCGCAGACAGAGTGAGATCTCGTCTTCGTCGAGCGGTTCGGCGAGCGAAAAAAAGGCGGCCGATTCCAGCGCCGCTTCGGCGGCGGTCGCATCGGCGAACGCGCCGCGCTCAAAACACTCGCAAACCTCCGAAACCAACTCGGCCCATTGCCGTTCGCTGGGGGCGTATTCGCGATCGGGGCCGTCCCAGGCCGCGGAGTGATCGTTCAGTCGTATCATCGCTAATCGAACCGGTTACACGGATGCGGTGGTGGAAAGTTGCGCTGGCGACAGGCGCCGCAACAGCTTGCGCCGCGCCCGAGCGCGCGCGGCGTAAATCGATTGTTCGGTGGTCTTGAGATCTTGCGACAGCCGAGCGGCGCAGGCCTGTTTGCCCGCGTCGATATCGGCCTCGATCACCGCGCGTTCCAAAGGAGAAAGCAACCCCAGCGCCTCTTCGACGCGCAGCCGAAACTCTTCGCTGGCCAATTCGCCGGGTGGAGTGGGGTGGTGATCGCTCCACTCGTGGCCCGTCAAGGGCAGCATGCGCAGCCGATATTGTCGCTCGCCACGCAAAATGTCGCTCACGCGGCGGGCGGCCACGAACAGAAACCAGCCGCCCAGACTCGTGCCCTTCGATGGCTCATAGACATCCAGCAGGCTGCGAGCGGCGTCGTGCATGCCTTGCAGCAGCACGTGCTCGTCTCGGACCGAGGGAAACCGCCGCCGCAACGCCGCCCGAACCCCGCCGCCGTACCGCTGGAGCAGCAGGCGCACGCTCTCGTCGAATCGTCCGCGGTCCCATAACTCGATGAGATCGGCGTCGATGGCAACGTCGTCGGTAAGCGAGGTTTCTAAAGCGGCCATAGTCAGCAAGATTGCAACTGTCGAGCCGGCAGCGATCCACAGTAACTTCGTGAGCGACCGCCGGAATTTGACTCAAATTCGGCAAAGTTTGCCAGAGCGCCCGCGCCCCGGATGACGCAAATGAAGCTGGTTCAAGGGCTTGTGAATTATATCCAGATCCACCCACCGGGGCACCCTGCCACTGGTGTTGCCGTTTGGCATGTCGATTGATGACCGAAGCCGAGTCACGCAGTTTCCTCGCCCCACGGGCCGAATACTCCCGATCGCCGCCGATGAACCATCGCCCGTCAGAGCCGAAGCTTCCCGCCGCGATTGAAACCGATGTGCCGGCGCGGCTCGACCGTTTGCCCTGGGGCCGGTTTCATTGGCTGGTGCTGCTGGCCCTGGGCATCACGTGGATTCTCGACGGCCTGGAAGTCACGCTGATGGGATCGATCAGTGGCATTCTCGAACATCCCGATACCCTCGGTTTGAGCGACAGGCAGATCGGGCTGATCGGCTCTTGCTACGTGGCCGGCATGGTCGGCGGTTCGCTGCTGTTTGGCTATCTGACCGACCGCTGGGGCCGCAAGCTGCTGTTTTTTATCACGCTGGCTATTTACCTCGGCGGAACTCTGCTGACCGCTTTCTCTTGGAACGCCGCCAGCTTTGCCGCTTTTCGGCTAATCACGGGGGCGGGCATTGGCGGCGAGTACTCCGCCATCAATTCGGCCATCGACGAGCTGATTCCCGCCCGGCGG
>DASVHB010000030.1:0-8565 GCA_036379195.1 Pirellulales bacterium | reverse complement strand
ACGACGCAGCGCCGGCGACCTGAGCAAACGGCACCGGAGAGGGTTCGACCACAAGCTGGAAAAAATCGCCAAACACCGGGCCGATGCCCAGGCCAACCAGGCCATCCAGCGCGGCGGGCGGATACGGCAGGCCGTTCCATTCTTTCCGCAGCGCCGCCAGCGTGCCGGCCGCCGCGCGAACTTCCGCCTCGCCAATTTTTGCCTCACCGACAATCTGGATTGTGTGCAACTGCCCGGGTTCGAGCCGCGCCGGCACGGTCACGGTCATCACCGTTTCGTTCTTGCCTTCGGGTATGACGTTGTTGGCCAACGCAAAGCCGTCGCCGGCGCCAGCCACACTGAGCGTGATCGGGCCGTTGTAGTCACGGCGGGCGCTGGTGACTTTGGCCGTGAACACGCCCGAGCGAGGCACGTCGTACTTTTCGGCCTCGACCGCCAGCGTGAAGCCGGCTCGATAAGGCTGAATTTCGATTCGATAACAATGTTCTGGCCCACCGCGGCGCAGCAAGTCTTCGACCATCAGCCGGTAGGCGCCGTCTTCGGGAAACGTGAAGTTGATACTGCCTTCTTCGGTGCCGGCGTCTTCGGCCTCGACAAGCAATCCGCCCGCCGCGTTGTAGATCCGCAAAAACAAGTCGCTGGGCGAGCCGATGCTGCGAGTGCGGCCCGCAAAGACCAGCCGCTCTCCCTTCTTGGCCGTGAACTCATAGTAGTCGCGATCCTTTGCCGCTTGCAGCCGGCCGCTCACCGACCAGGCAGCCGCGATCGCCGTGGCGGTCTCCGGCGTGTCATTGGGTTCAAACTCGACTTGCTCCGGGGCGTTCGAGGCAATCAGCGTCAGCGGCGAAGAGCCTTGGCCCTGCGGAAACTTGACGGCCATGGGCAGTTGCCCGCCGGACAACTCGGCCGGAACGGTCACGTTCATCGGCGCCACGGCTTGGGCGGCCGGGCCGGCCACCGCCAGCTTGGGAGTGCTGCCTTTGGGCGCGCCCAAGGGAAACGGCGTGTTCACCAGCGGAAAGTTGCCGATGCGCAGTCGATAGCGATGATTCGGGCTGCCCTGATAACGAATGTCGCGCACTTCGAGATAGTAGTCGCCGGGCGAGGCAAATTGGTGCGTAAAGCGGCAGTCGGCGCCGATGCCCGGATCGTCGTCACTATAGGCCAGCTCGCGACCCGCGGCGTCAAGCAACCGCACCACCGGATCGAGCGGCGAGCCAAGTCGCCGGGCAACCACCTCGACGCTGATCTGCTGTCCGGCGGTCGCGGTGAACTTGTAGAAGTCGTAACTCTCGGCCTCGCAGGCGCCATCGACGGCCGTGGGAACGATAATCGACTGAGCCGTCGGCATCGTTTTGTTATTGCCGTTATCGCCAATGCTGGCCAGATCGTCGATCATCACCAGCCGCAGATTCGAGCCGCCCTTGCCAGTGGCCACCCGCAGGCCGTAAATTCCCACCGGCGCTTCGGCGGGCAGTGTAAAGCGATAGACCACCTGATCGGCCTTGGCGCCGTTGCCGTCGATGCCGGGCGCCAGTTCGACCTTCGCCCCGGGAATGTTCGACCACACCGCGGTGGGCCCCGCCAGATTGCCGCCGAAGAGCGTCAGGTCGGTGGCCTGGCCGGGCAGCGCGGCCGACGGGTTCAGATAGCCAACCGAAGGCGGCTGCGCCGCGACATCTCGGGCGGTGATCGCTGCAACTACCAGAGCTGCCGTGAGAAGTTGCGTCATCGCAGCTTGGTCCTCAGGCGTGGTGGGGCGTGGAGGTTCAGGCGGGAGACCATCGAATTGGCGCGACGTTTTCACTGCCGGCCCAATCGCATCCAATGATCTGGATGGATTATAAGGTCACACGCGGGGCGACCGCAAGTATCTGGCAGCGGTGGCCGGGGCAGAGTCTAAGCGATGCCCCGGTTTGGTTCGCGCCGGGACGGCAAGCCGCTGCCCCAGCCACCGACGCCAAACAAGGCTCGCTCTAAGAGACCAACGCCAACTCGGCGTCGGGCAGGCACTCGCGCACCGCGCGAAATTGCTGCTCGTTCGCCAGAAAGGCATCGACCATGGCGGGGTCGAACTGCGTGCCGCGACCGGCCACAATAATCGACCGGGCGGTTTCGTGGTCAAACGCCTCTTTATAGACGCGGCGCGAAGTCAGCGCGTCGTAGACATCGGCCAGGGCCACAATCCGCCCACAGAGCGGAATCTCTTCGCCCTTGAGACCCGCGGGATATCCATTGCCATCCCACCGTTCATGGTGAGTGGCGGCAATGTCGCGGGCCATGTGCAAAAAGGCGGCCTCCGGATGCAGGTCGAGCGCCGCTTGCAACGTCTCGGCGCCCCGCGTGGCGTGCGTCTTCATCACGTCGAATTCGGCCGCGGTCAGCTTGCCCGGCTTCAGCAGCACGTCGTCGCGGATGGCCACTTTGCCAATATCGTGCAGCGGGCTGGTGAGAAACAGCAGCCGCAAAAACTCGGCATCGATCTCGTCGCGGTATTTGGGCAACTCGGCCAGGTGCTCGGCAATAATGCGGGCGTAATATCGCACCCGCTCCAGGTGGTCGCCCATCTCTGGATCGCGTGCTTCGGATAGCTTAGCTAGGGCAAAGATGGTCAGGTCGCGGGTCTCGCGGGCCAGAATGCGTTCGCCCGCCCGGATGCGCACCTGCAACTCTTCGGGATTGAATGGCTTCGTGATAAAGTCGTCGGCCCCGGCCGAGAGTCCCTCGACCACGTCGCGGGTCTGGCTGCGCACCGTGAGCAGAATGAAATAGATATAACTGCTGAAGTTGGCCGCGCGGATGGCGCGACACAGCGCCAGGCCATCCATTTCGGGCATCACCCAATCGGAGACGACCAGCCGAAAATCGCCCGCTGAGAGCGCGTGCAGCGCCTGCCGGCCATTGGTGGCCGTGCTCACCTCGTAGCCGTTGCGTCCGAGCAGGTCGCTCAGAATTTCACGGCTGACTGCGTCGTCGTCGACGATCAGGATAGGCGTTTTTCGTTTCATGAGCCGCTAGCGCGAGGCTTCGGTTACCGGGTAGCCGCCCGCGGATACTTGTCCCGACAAGCTTAACTCACGCTAGAGACGCGTTAGCGGAAGAAACTCGCGGTGCGGGCCGGAAGTTCCGATCGTAGGGGGCCGATTCTATTTACTGCGCCCCGCGCATCCGTCAAATGCGGCACAGTCGGCAAGCGGCGCAAGCGGAAGTGGGCCCGGCCCTTGTGGCCGGCGTCGACGGTGGGGATTATGCAGTGATAGAATCGGAATGTCCGATCCGCCAGGAGTTCTCCCGATGTCCCGAAACGCTCGCCCGAAAAAAAAATCGCCTCTTCCCATTCGGCCTCGAATCGACGTCTCAGCGTTTCGCGGTGAATGGATCGCGCTTGATCCAGAGACCTACAAGATTCTCGGACATGGCCCCTCGCTTGAGGAAGCGCGGCGCAATACCCCGAATCTCCATGTAATGGAGCCACTGATGCACTTCGTGCCAAGATCGGATGCATTTTTCATCGGCGGGGCACCATGACGTTTCCATACCTCGACCTAAGCCGCGGCGGAGTCATCCGCGCGAAGCCAATTATCCCGATTCGTTTCCATGGACCACAAGGCTTCCGCCAAATCGTTGCTCTGGTGGATTCTGGAGCTGAACATAGTGTTGTGAGCATCGAGCTAATTGAGAGTCTGGGGTTACCGACCAAAAATGCCCAGGCAGTGGAAGTAATCGGCGTCGGCGGCCATGCGGGCCGCGGCTATCTACTCGATGTGGAGCATCAATTAGGAAACCATCACTGGAATGCGCCCGCCATCTTCAGCGACGTGATGGATTCACAATCTCCGATGATCATGGCTCAAGCGGGCTTCTTCGAGTTTTTCACGGTGACATTCAAACGGCGCAAGTTGCTGATGGATATTCGCCGTGCCCGTTGAACGCGAGCTTGATGCGCTCAGGCCGCCAAGCCAGCCACGACGCTCGCCAGCGCGTCCCAGCAGAATCGTTTATAGAGCGGCGCGGTGTCAATCAGCACCGGGCTGGCGGCGGCCATTTGCAGATAGGCCTGATCGAGACTTCCCGCGTCGCAAGGATCGAAGTAAAACACGCCCGGCCCTTCCAACTCGGCCAGCGAGCTGTTGTAGCTCGACAGCACCGGCGCCCCGTGCAGCAGCGAATCGAGCACGGGGAAACCAAAGCCCTCGTACAGCGAGGGGTAAACCGTGAAGGTCGCTTGCTGATAGAGCTCACACAACCGCGCGTCGGACACCATGCCCAGAAACTTCACCTGCTCTTGACGCGGATGGCCGGCAAAACCCTGCGGCCCGTCCCAAAGCCAGCCCGACGGTCCCGCCCACCACAACTCAAAATCTTCGGGCAGCACCGAAGTGTTCAAAAACCAGTCGAGCAAAAAATCGCCGTTCTTGCGCGGTTCGCGCGTGCCGACAATCAGCATGGCATTCTTGCGCCGCTCAACCGGTTCGCTGTGAGCATGCCGCGTCAGGCACTGGCTTGGTCCAGGATAAGCTACGGCGATATCGTCTTCGGGCACGGGGCTGAGCCAGGCGGCGTCGGCCTTGGTCGAATGCGAAATGGCCAGCATCTTGGCACAGTGCCGCGAGGCCATCACCTGGCGGTTGAACCCATCGCGCAAGCCGGTCGTGTGCGACCAAGGCACGATCAGCGGCGTGAAATCATAAAAGATGCCGATCTCGCGGCCAAAGCGGCGCTCGGCGGGCCGCGACCAGGTGTAAATACCGGCATGGCGGCCGGCGGCCGCATCGTCGTACGGTTGTTTGGGGCGGGCGCAAAGCTGGCGCACCCATTCGGCCACGTCGTCTTGCGAATCGCCCGCGGCGCCAATCTCCAACGCAATCTCCTGGCCGCGGGCCAGGTCTTGATTGAGCTCGTGAACGCGCTGGGTGCGCGGATCGAGAAACGTGGTCAATCGCAAGGGCGCCAGGCGGTTGAGCGATTGCACCAGCCGGGCCGAGAACCGACCAATGCCCGTCAACTTAGGAACGAGTAGCGGAAAGATTTCGACGTAGATGGGATTGGCTGCGGTCATTTGTCGCCCCCGCAATGGTTCATTGCGCGTGACGCACGAACGCGGAGCGCCGGCGATGATGCGGTGCCCTCAAGTGGCGCTAAACCGCCGCGCGACCTGCCCCGAAGGGGCGCAATAGAAAAGCCAGGGGCAACGCCCCTGGTAAGAAACCGAAAACAATTTGCCTCAGCCCCAACGGGGCGGTAGAGATCGGTCGTTGCTTTGGGGTTGTTTCGGACGTCTCGCGCCCCGTTGGGGCTTCGACGACCGAGTCCGTGCGGTCGATTCCAGGGGCGTTGCCCCTGGCTATTCTCTAACGCCCCTTCGGGGCAGATTGGCATACATCGGGGTTGGGTCATCAGGCCGCCTCGCGAAATCCGTTTCCGGCCGATGCCGCCACACCGCCGTCGGCTCTTTCCGCAACCAACGCCAGCGCCTCTTTCAGCTTTGGCCAGACGGCGTCGGCGCTGGCCCAGGCGTGCATCCGTTGTCGCGCGGCGGAGGCAAGTTGCTGATATGCGTGAGGCTGGTTCAGTGCCACCTCGTACGCCGCGGCGATCTGTTCGCGTAGCGAGGTCCAGTCAATGCGGTGCCAGCTTGTGTTCAATCGCCCCGATTCGTCGTCGGGCCAGGCACAAGGCTCGGCTTGCGAGGCAACGACAAAACCCATCTGATCGTCAAAGTAATCGGCCAGCGCCGTATGGGCGGGCGCGATGCCCGGCCTGCCGGCCGCCAAAAAATCTTGCAGCGGCAGACACGCGCCTTCGGCCCGCGAAGCGTTCAGATAATAGGTGCTGGCGCGGGCCAGCTCGCGCATTTGTTCCTCGCTCAGATAGCTCGTGACAAACGCCACACGGGCCCGGTGCGCCAGCCCGCACTTGTAATAAAAGCCCAACACCTCGCGCACCGGCGCCGCACTGCTGGTGACCAGCTTGATCACCAGCGTGGCGTCTGCGCGATCGCCCACCGCCAGCAGAAACGCGGTCAGCAGGTCTTGCCAGTTTTTGCGGTGATCATCGGGGTTGAGAATGGTGGTGTAAACCACGCCCGACAGCGTGAGCCGATCGTCGGGCGTGGGCAGTTCGATTTCGCCCTCGCGCCAGGCGCGCTTGGCGGCGTTCTTGCCCGCCACAATCGCCTTGGTCAAACGCAGCGGCAAGAGCGGCTTGATACCATCGACCCACACGCGCCGCGCCAGCGACCGCAACCAATGCTTGACGCGAAACGGCGTCGAGTCGGGTCCGGGCCGGTCTTCGGGGTCGTCCAACAAAATGGGCGGCACTTCGGGCCGCGTGAAGACATAGGCGGGGCAATCGAGCGTGATGGCTTCCGACCCATTCCAGTTGGGCAAACGAAAATAATCGTCGGCCACCGGCACCGGCACGATGCGCACCGCGGTGCGCATGCCCGCCCGGCGCAAGGCGGCGGCGGTGAAATGGCTGGCCGTCAGCACCAGCGATGCCCGATTGGCGATCCGCACCCAATGGTTGCGAGGGTTTTGCTTGTAATCGCTGGCCGGCACATCGGGGAATTCCCAAAAGGGAAAGATGACGTTCGGCGCGGCGCGCGTCAGATAGACGTCACTGAAGGGTCGAAAACTGAGGTGGACGGGCGCGAGTCCGCCTCGGCGCATCTGGCGGGCGGCAAAATCGACCTGGCTTTCGGGCCGTTCGACGCGCCGCACCTCTCCCCACCGCCGCAATAGCGGCTCGAAGGCCCGCAACACAAATTCATAAGAATAGCCCGTCGCCCCCAGCATTTCGCTCGCTTCCGCGCCACGCGCCAGCGAATTGATAATCAGGCCGTGACGGTGCATCGGCGGCTCTTCAACCATGAAAGGTGATGTCATCACTTGCGGGTGGCTGGGGCAGAGCCTTGGCGATGCCCCGGCGGGTGGTGTCCTAACCGTGTGTCGCTAGCCCACACTAACCCGAAGCGCCAGCGAGGAAATGCGGCGATTCTGCCCCGCTGACGCTTCGGGTTAGTGTCGGTTTGCACAGTAGCACCACTCCTTTGGACACCAGCCCTCAGCGGCACAGGTTCGGGGGGAATCGTTCGGGGCGGTAGGTTATTGAATCGCCCCGGTCCGGTCAATTCCGCTTGCCCGGCAAAGAACCGCCGGAACAGCCTATTCCGCGACCCTGACCAGAATCGCCCCGCTGCGACTGATAAGATCGAGCCCGGCGGCGCGCGGCTCATTTGCCAAAACCTCTGCCGGGCGGCGCATGCCGTCGAGCGAGCTTTCGGGGCCCGCTTTCCGCGTGCTTCTCACTCCCCGCCAGTTGCGACGAGTGCCATCGTGAGGACTGCCGGTGGTGAAGTTCACGTCATCCAGCACCTCGCGCGCGGCCTTCGTGCAGACGCTGCCGGTGTTGGTGACGGCCATCACGGGCATCGCGCTCAGCGCGTCGGCGGTCGCGGCGATCTCGATGATGCCCGAATCCGAAATCACCCGATGCGCCGCGTTCGGCGCGAGCCGTGCGGCGGTCAGCAGCGTATCGCCCGCCTCATTGTTGACGTCGATCTGGCCGACGATGTTCTCCAATTTCAACGTTTCGCGCACGAACCATGCCGAAAAATCGCCGTCCACGTCGCGGACCGTACATTCGTGCGCCGCCGCGGCATCATGAATTCTCCAGTCGTCTTCGTGTCGTGTGCCCGTGTTGGAAAACCCCGCGGTGGAGACGATCGCCACATCACCGCGCACCCGCTGGAGCCGGTCGAGAGGCACATTGTAGACTTGCAGCGCCCCCTCGACGCCGTCGATCGTGAAGCTGCCGTCGTAGTCGCGATCTGCCGAGCCCGCATCCGTCACGATCAGCGGAGCATGCACGTCTTCAACATCGAGCCCCGCCAGGCAACCTCGCAGCAACACGCTGCGGCAACGTGGCACGTAAACGGTGAGCCGCGCGTGGCGGCGCCAGGTGGAAGTTGCCAAATGCTCGCCGCCCTCCGATTCGAGACGCACCAGTACCTGGCGGTTTCCTTCGGCGTACGTCAGTCCTTCGATCTGGAGCACATCGAGTTGTTTGCCCTGGAACTGTCGATAAGGGGCATAGCTATCTTGGATTTCGTTGACGAGCAGGCGGCGTGATTCGCGCTGCGCATCGGTGAGGGCGCGGCCCCGATCGCTGGCCAAGAATTCTCGCTCCTCATCGGTCACGTCGGCAAGCGTTCGGCCCACGAGTTCCGGCGCGTGACCCTGGCGGTGCACGAGCCGGATGGCGTCGAATTCGTCCGTTTCCGCTTTGTCGACCCCTAGCACCGTTTTTTCGAGCACGCACCTTACCCGCGGCTCGTCGGAACCGCGCAGGCGAATGTTATCGGCAGTAATCACCAGCAGCTTATCGGCGCCAAGCTCAAAAGAGAATTCCTCCTCTTGATCGTGCGGCACGGCCGGCGAAACGAATATTTTTTTGCCGTCGAGCTCCTTGCGTAGTTGGTCGAGATCCGTTCGCAAGACTTGCAACTTGTCGTGCGCCTGCACGGCGCTGGCCGCCCCGGCCAGTTCCTGCGCTCGCAGAGCC
>DASVHB010000029.1:0-2979 GCA_036379195.1 Pirellulales bacterium | reverse complement strand
GCGGTGAGCCAACTCACGGCAGGTAGCCCTGCTCGCGCCCCCAACGCACCCACGCTTCGCGCATTCGTCCGATTTTGCCACTCTCGCCTGTTGTCACTGGATTTGTGCCTGTGACTTCGGGCAAGGCCCAAACCCAAAGCCCAGGACGTGCCTCAAGATCTCGCAACATCAATGGAACCACGGCTTCGCCCAGGCCAATGATTTCTCGAAATGCGGGGTGGTTGACAATCGCCGAGTGCGATGAAAGATGTCCTGTCTCTTCCTTCCACCGAATCTCCAACCGCCGAAATCGCTCCTCGACCGTTTCAGCCGTGGAAGGTTGATTGAGAGGCATTGAAGGCATATCACGATCTCCAAGGAGCGGCTATTTCATTATAACAGGTTATCGGCCGGAAACGGAGCCTCGTATTTTATTGGCCTTTTTGCAACCATACGCCCTGCGGAATACACTGGTCGCAGTTCCGCACCCCGATCGGAGTTATTCTATGACATCGTTGCGATGTGCCGCGCTGCTGGCAACCGCCGTCGCCGTGATCTTTCCCACCGCCGACATACCTGCTGAGGACCAGCGCATGATTCGAGTCGGCATCATCGGCCTCGACACCTCGCACGTCACCGCGTTTACCTCGGTATTGAATAAACCCGACGCCAGCGGCGATCTGGCGGGCGTGAAGGTGGTGGCAGCGTTTCCGGGCGGCAGCCCCGATATCGCCGCCAGCCGCGACCGCATCGAAGGATTCACCAACGAGCTGCGCGAAAAGTATGGCGTCGAGATCGTCGATTCGATCGAGGCGCTGCTGCCCAAGGTCGACGCGGTGCTGCTGGAAAGCGTCGATGGCCGCCCACACTTGGAGCAGGCCCGCCCGGTGATCGCCGCTAAAAAGCCGCTGTTCATCGACAAACCCCTGGCCGGCTCGCTGGCCGACGCCATCGAAATCTTCCGGCTCGCCCGAGAGAACAACGTGCCGTGCTTTTCCAGTTCGTCGCTACGGTTCAGTCCGGGCATCGCCGGCATGCGGCACAACGAGCAGCTCGGCGACGTGCTCGGCTGCGATGCCTACAGCCCGTGCTCGCTCGAACCGCACCACCCCGACTTGTTCTGGTATGGCATCCACGGGGTCGAGGCGCTGTTTACCATCATGGGGCCAGGCTGCGTGACCGTGACGCGCGTGCAAACGCACAACGGCGAGCTGGTGACCGGCGTGTGGCGCGACGGCCGCATTGGCACGTATCGGGGGCTGCGGTCGGGCAAGCAAGATTATGGGGCGATGGTGTTCGGCAGCAAAGCCAACCTTCCCAGCGGAGGCTATGGCGGGTATGAGCCGCTACTGGTCGAGATCGGCAAATTCTTCAAGACCGGCAAGCCGCCCGTCTCGGCCGACGAAACGATCGAGATCATGGCCTTCATGGAAGCCGCCGACGAGAGCAAGCGCCAGGGCAGTCGGCCCGTGACCATCGAGAGCGTGATGCAGGCAGCAAAGGCATCCGACGAGTGAACCAAGACATGACAGCCAGTAACCCCTCCCTCACCCTCGACGGCGAAGTCGATCGCCCGCTGACGCTTTCCTTCGATGATTTGTCGAAGATCGATCCGGCCCAGCAAGTGATCGACGTCAGCCGGCTTGATGCCAAGCGCGCGGGCGACGCGGTGCGGCTGGCGGCTGTTTTGCACATGGCCGGCGTCAAGCCGGCCGCGCGGTATTTGACGCTGCACGCCTCGGCCGACGATTTTCACGCCAGCATTCCACTCGACGCGGTGCGTGACCGTGCGGTGTTGATTTATCGCCTCAACGGTCAGCCGCTGCCAGCGAAATCGGGCGGGCCGGTGCGGTTTTTCATCCCTGACTTCGCCGTTTGCCACACCGCCGAAATCGACGAATGCGCCAACGTCAAGTTCGTCGACCGCATCGAACTCTCGGCCGAACGCGGTCGAGACAATCGGCCCAGCGAAGAAGAAGAGCACGCCCGGCTGCACCAGCGGCAGGCAGGCGGTTCGACTGTGACTTGACGACTGCGACTTGACGACTGCGACTCGACGACTGCGACTCGACGACTGCGGACCCTTGATGGGCGATTCGTCCTCTTTCACCGGGGTAGATCAAGGCTGGTGCAATCGGCAAACCCGATTACACTGGAACTTGTGCGTTAACGACCCTGGTTAGGAGGCACCCGCCGTGAGCGAACCGGCGTTCCGTCTCTCGCTGCTGGAATTACTCTATCACGACTATCTGTCGAAGAAGCGTCTGTCGGCGTTTGTCGAGCAGGTGTCGCGGGCCTACACCGTGGGCACGCTCGAAGGATTGGCCGAGCGCGGCTCGCGGCTTACGCGGCGGGCCGCCGTACTGGCACTGGGCCATCTGGCCGAATACAGCTCCAACGACGTGCTCGGCCGTGCCTTGCGCGATGACGATCGCGGGGTGCGCACGTTTGCCGAAGACGCTTTGCGACTGGTCTGGCGGCGGGCGGGTTCGAAGGCCCAACGTAAAGAACTCGATAAGATCATTCGGGCAAACACTGCCCGGCGATATCACGAGGCTTTGGTGCGGGCCACGGCCGTGATCGCCGAAGCGCCCGATTTGGCCGAAGCCTGGAACCAACGAGCCATCGCCCATTTTGGGCTGGGCGCCTATGCCGAATCGATCGCCGACTGCCACCAGGCGCTGGAATTGAACCCGTATCATTTCGGCGCGGCGGCGGGCCTGGGCCAATGCTATTTGGAGCTGGGCAAGCCGCGGCTGGCTTTGGAAAGTTTTCGCCGAGCACTGGGGCTGAACCCCAACCTCGAAGGCGTCCGCGCCAACGTCACGGCGCTGGAGCGCACGCTCGGCAAAAAGTAGTTTCGTCTTTCGCTCCGCCGGAGCAACGAGTGGGGGCCCAAACGGTATTGCATGGACGTTTCGGCTCAAGCCAGCAACACTCGACCGATTCTGATTCTAGGCGCCGGCATCAACGGCGCCGCTCTGGCGCGCGAATTGGTCC
>DASVHB010000028.1:0-3676 GCA_036379195.1 Pirellulales bacterium | reverse complement strand
TCTGCTGGCTCGTGGCCATCTGGTTCGTCGCCCCGCGATTCAGTGACGACAAGCCGACCCAGGCGTATGTTTTGGCGGTCTCGGTGCTCGTAGCCGGGGTGCTACAATTGGTCTCGCAGGCGCCGATTTTATGGTCGCTGGGCTTTCGCTTCGATTACGATTGGCCGGCCAGCCGCGCGGCGGTGCGGCAAGTGGTGGCGGCGCTGGTGCCGATGGTGCTGGGCTTGACCGTCACGCAGATCAACACGCTGATCGACAGCTTGTTGGCCTGGAGCCTGGCGGCCCCCGGCGACGCCAGCGAACCCGTCGCCTGGTTGGGCGGCGCGGTCCATTACCCACTACGGCAGGGCGCGGCGGCGGCGATTTACTACGGCGAGCGGCTCTATCAGTTTCCGCTGGGCATGCTGGGCATGACCATGGCCACGGTGATTTTTCCGCTGCTGAGCCGCCATGCAGCTCGCGGCCAGCGCGAGCACCTGGCCGAAGACCTGACGCTCGGGTTGCGGCTGGTGCTTTTTCTGGGCGTGCCGGCGGGCGCGGGGCTGGTGTTGCTGAGCGATCCGCTGGCCCGGCTGCTATTTGAACACGGCGAGTTCACCGCGGCCGACGCCACGCGGGTGGCTCGAATGATCGCCTGTTACGGCGTCGGCGTCTGGGCGTTTTGCGCCTCGCCGGTCTTGGTGCGCGGATACTACGCGCTGGGCGAGCAACGGCTGCCTCTGCGGGCCGGGGCCATCGCCATGCTGACCAACGTCGCGCTGAACCTGCTTTTGGTGTGGCCGATGGCCGAGGCCGGCCTGGCGTTGGCCACGTCACTGGCGGCGATGTTGCAGATGGTTTTGCTAACAAGCTGGTTTTCAGGGCAGTTCGGCGCCTTGGGTTGGCGAGAGCTGGGCCGCACCGCGGTCGTCACGCTGGCTGCCACGGCTTGTCTGCTAATCGCGGGGTATGCCGCCTTGTGGTTCATGTCGTATCAAATGGCGATGAGCGGCCGCTTTGCCCGCGTGATCGCGCCACTGGTTAGCGGAAGCGTGGCGTTCCTCACGGCGGGCTGGTTGTTCGACGCGGCGGAGTTGAAATTCTTAACGGGCCGCGGAACGTCGGCCCCACTTCCAGAACGCCCCGGAACGGGCTAAAATCGTATTTTCCCTTCATTCGACGCCGGAATGCAGCGATGCCGATTGTCAATTTTGTTAACGAAAAAAAGCAAGTCCAGGTGCCCGAGGGCGCCAATCTGCGCAAAGAGGCGCTCAAGGCGGGCGTCAAGCTGTACAACGGCATCAACGGCTACGGAGCGAAGCTCAACGAATTTGCCAACTGTCATGGATTCGCGCACTGCGGCACCTGCCGCGTGCTGATTACCAAGGGCATGGAAAACGCCAGCCCGATGGGCGCCTGGGAAAACGTACAGTTCAAATTCAACCCATTCTGTATGTTTCCTTATATCGGCAATGAAGACAAAATGCGGCTTTCCTGCTGCACCGAAGTGCGGGGAGATATGGATGTGGTCACCGGCCCGCCGCTGAATCTGACCGGCGAGAGCTTTTTTAGCTGAGTTCTTCTTCGCTCTGCTGCGAATCGCCGATGAAACAGATCGTGGCCGTCGTCAAGCCGTTTTTGGCCGAGAAGGTGCTCGATGCGCTCAAGCGGGCGCCGCTGGAAGCGGTCAGCGTGCGCGAGGTCAAGGGGTTTGGCCGGCAAAAAAACTACCTCGACCAATACCAGGGCAGCGAATACTCGCTGGCATTTTTGCCCAAAGTCGAAATCAATCTGTGGGTCGAAGAGACGCGCGTCGAAGAGATCCTCCGCAAGATTGTCGAAGTCGCCCGCACGGGCCGCATGGGCGACGGTAAGATCTTTATTGTGCCCGCCCAGGCGTGCGAGCGCGTCATCGAGCTATGACCGCATCGCTTCCCAGGCCAACAGCCATACTGCCGCGCAAGCGGTAAGGCAGAGCACGGGGCCAACCAGGCGTGGACCCGGCCACAGCCGTCCTGCCAACGTTACGCAAAACCACAGCAGCATGGTGGCGGCGGTCAAGCACAACACCGATTGCCAGCCCAAAAAAACGCCCACCCAGGCCAGTGCCGTGGCGAATTGCCAATCGACCGCCGCAGTCGCATACCAGCCCGATCGCTGGACGCGCGCGACCAAGGCCGCAACCGTCCAGCCCAGCGCCCAGCCCAGGATGAACCCCGCCGCACCATTGACCAGCGCGGCCAATCGACCGGCATGCATCGTTCCGAGCAATCCACCATTGAGCAAGCGCAAGTGCGGCCAGACCAGCGGCGCGAAAAAACCAATGGCCAGCGTCGGCAAGATCAGGCGGCCCGTAAACCGCTGGCCATCGAGTTCGGTCAAGCCGGCGGCGATCAGGCCACACAACAATAAAAGGTCATAAGCATAGACGCCCCAAGTTTCCTTGGACGAAAGCGGCGAGGTGCAGCCGGTCGGCGATGCCGCCGCGGCCCGCGCGTGGAAACCCTGAACCCTGACCCTTGAACTCTGACCCCCCAAGGGGCCGTACCAGGCAAGCGCTACAAACAGCAGCGCGACGATCAGCTCAACCAGCGGATACCGCGGCGAAATCGCCTGGCCGCAGGCACGGCACCGCCCGGCCAACAGCAGCCAACCCACCATCGGCAAGTTGTCGCGCGGAGCGATCGGAACGCCACAGGCCGGGCAGCGCGACGCCGGACGCACCACACTCATGCCGCGCGGCAGCCGGTAGACCACCACGTTCAAAAAGCTACCGACCACCGCGCCGAGCATGAACAGCCACAACAGCACGGCCCATTCGAACGACCAGGCCCATAACGGAGCGAACGCGAGCACCGGGTTCATCAACGAATAAGGCCGAGCGGTGGGTTGGAGAAGCGCTAGCCCGGATTATTCATCAGCCCACACTAACCCGAAGCGCAAGCGAGGACGCGCAACGATCGTGCCTCGCTCGCGCTTCGCGCTTGGAGTGACAGCACCGTCGTTCGGACACCCCGGGGCTGATGAATAATCCGGGCTAGCAAACCAGACTAACCCGAAGCGCATGCGAGGAAAACCCCCGGCTCAGGTGCACATGACCTGGCCGACGATTTCGTAATCCAGTCCGAACGATTCGCAGCCGACCACGCGCAAAATGAGCCTCAGCGGGGGTCCGTCGGGCGGGGCCGCTTCGATGGCCAGATAGGCGGCGTTGACGGGCCGAACGTGCCGCAAAGCCACCGCGCCGGAGCTCCAGCGGTCGATTTCGCCGACGAACCGCGGGCCGCGCGGCTCGAAGCGTTCGTCGAGCGGCACAATGGCGGCGGACAGCCGCGTGCTCCGCCCAGCGGCCGCGCCGCCTTGGGCCGCCGCCAAAAACGCCTCGAGCGACGCCGCCTGGCAACTCGGGGGCTGCGAAGCGAAAAAACCGCCTGGTGCGACATTGAAATTCGAGATCGTGGCCATGATGCCCTCCCATCGTGCTGAAGGTTGGTGGATTCACGTGCCCCCGATGGGTCGCCGAGGGGTGGCCGCCGCCGGCCTGCGAACCTTGAACCTAAACCGCCGCGCCGTCTTTCGGCAATCCAAAATCACCCCAATCAGCGAGGATTTTTTCTGAAGCCGTCATCCAATCGGCGCGGGCGATTTGCTCGGCGCAACCGAAATCTCTTTGCCAGCCGCACGACTTTGTGCAGCG
>DASVHB010000027.1:0-2520 GCA_036379195.1 Pirellulales bacterium | reverse complement strand
AACGACCGGGATCAAGCTCAAGCCTTTACGAGTGGCAAGCAGCCGGGACGCCCGCAGGAAGACGATGGGGCGAGGGCGCGACAGGGCGAGGGCGCGATGAGCCGGCGGCCCGCTGAGGCGTGAATCCCGCCCCGTTACTTTCCGAATGCTGTAAGCACGGCACAGCGACAGAACGCTGAAGACCGCCCGGAGGACCGGAACAATCGCGGTAAACGAGCCGCGCGGCGAAGTGGAGGATTGGCAGACGCCCGAAGATCAGTTGGCCATCCTCAAGCCCTTCGCCGCCACCCAGAACGCACGGCTGGAAAAATGACAGAAAGATCGCTGACAGAAAAATGTTTCTGTCAGCCATTTTTTTGTCAGTGCAGCCAGTCGAAGAACGTAAACCCAACAGGTTCATCTACACTACCCTCCCGGCGGCGCGACGGCTTCGAGCAAGCGGGTGATGACTTGCTCGACCGTGACGCCTTCGGCCTCGGCCCGATAGCCGATTAAAATCCGATGCCGCAGGGTGGCGTGGACCAGCGCTCGAATGTCTTCGACGGCGACGTGGGGCCGGCCTTCGAATAGTGCTCGAACTTTCGCCCCCAGCACCAGGTATTGCGCGGCGCGCAGCCCGGCGCCCCAACTGACCCACTCATTGATAAAGTCGGGCGTGCCCGGCTGACCGGGCCGGCTGGCGGCGGCCAACCGCACGGCATACCGCACCAGCCCCTCGGCCACCGGCACGCGCCGCACCACCTCGTGAAAGTTGCGCACGTCGTCGCCCGTGAAGAGCGGCTCGATCGGTTCCGCCCGCCGCGAGGTGGTCTGCCGCACCACGGCCACCTCGTCGTCTTCGGGCAGATAGTCGATCTCGACATTGAACATAAAACGGTCGAGCTGGGCTTCGGGCAGCGGATAGGTGCCTTCCATCTCGATCGGGTTTTGCGTGGCTAGCACAAAAAACGGCTCGTCGAACGTGTAGCGCACGCCGCCCACGGTGACCTGGTGCTCTTGCATCGCTTCCAGCAGCGCGGCCTGCGTCTTGGGAGGCGTGCGGTTGATCTCATCGGCCAGGATGACGTTGGCAAACACCGGCCCTTTGACAAACTGCATCTTGCGATGGCCGTCGGCGGCCTGCTCGAGGATTTCGGTGCCCGTGATGTCGGCGGGCATCAGGTCGGGCGTGAACTGAATGCGGTTGAACTTGAGATGAAAAATCTGGGCGATCGACCGCACCAGCAGGGTTTTGGCCAGGCCGGGAGCGCCGGTAATCAGGCAATGCCCGCCGGCGAACAGCGCGATCAAGAGCTGCTCGATCACGTCTTTCTGGCCGACGATGACCTTGGAAAGCTCGGCGTCGATGCGGCGGCGGCCGGCGCGGATTTGTTCGACGATTTGTTGCTCGGCCTGGTAGGGGTCGATGTCGTTGGTCACTGAGGTTGCCTCATTTGGGGTCATGCAGTTTCGGCATCTGATCGGGCCCGTAGGATGACCTTCCTAGGTCGTCCATGCGGCTTCCACGCTTCCACGGTGGGCGACCTAGGAAGGTCGCCCTAAGGATGCCGCGATCTCGGGGTTACCGGTTTGGATTGTCAAAGCCCATCAGATCGTAACAGCTACAAGCCGCGCTCAGTGGGTCATGGCGTAGGTCACAATATTTATGCCCAGGGGGTAGGCCCATCTTTCCGACATCTCGCGGAAATAATCGGCGTTTTCGCCTTCGCGCTCCCAGCCGTCGCCCAGGTCGGTGTTGTGGCAGATGATGGCCATCATGCGGCCGTCGTCGTCAAACACGCCACGATAATGCGGCTCTTGCGCGTCGGGGCGTTCGGTGGTGTAACCATTCAGCCAGGCGTGGATGCTCGGAATCTGCGGCTTCTGCTTCAGATCGTAGACGCAGTGGAAGATTTCGTGCTCCAGCGGCAATTCGACCGGTTCGCGATCGGGAAACACCCGCTTCAACTGCTGATAGAAGTTGGACCACTCGGCTTCGCCCCAGAAATCGTCAACCATCAAAAAGCCGCCGTTGAGCAAGTACCGCCGCAACCCGGCGACCTCTTCTTCCATGAGCATCATTCCGCCCGGCTCGATCAAATACAAAAACGGATGATCGAGAATCGCCTCGTCGGTCAGTTCCAGAATCTTGCCGTTGGGATCGACCTCCAGCGAAGTCAGCTCGTGCAGTCGAAAGGAGAAATTCAGATCGCTGGCCGGATAGTCGGTGGCCCAGCGTCCGCCGCCATACCAGCCGCCGCCGCCTGAGGAATACTTGACGCGGACAAACGTAAAGACGTCGTGTTTGAACTCTTGGTTGTTTTCCCAGTTTGGCACATCGCCGCGGTCGACCTGCGAGGGGTCGAAGTATCGTTGCCTTCGCCAGCCGCGCTGGGCCACAGCCACGCCTTGCAAAAGTGCCGCCGCCGTCAAGCACAAGAAAATTGCCAATTTCACGCGCCGTTTTGTAACCCCGTCGCTGGCCATCCGGGTGACTCGGCACAACGCGCCTAAATAGCAAAATATCAGTTGCGCTATTGT
>DASVHB010000026.1:0-6784 GCA_036379195.1 Pirellulales bacterium | reverse complement strand
CGCAACACGGGCCGCCGAGTGGCCATCAAGTTTTACCTGCATCGCGGCGGCCTTGATTGGACGCTGCTCTCGCGCGAAGTCGAGCGGCTGGCCATGCTCTTCGCCGACCGCTACGTGGTACAGTTGGTCGAGGTCGGTTGGGACAGCGATCCGCCTTATTTTGTGATGGAGTATCTCGAAAGCGGCTCGCTGGCCGATCGTTTGGCCGCCGGGCCGCTGCCGGTCGACGAAGCCGTCGAGTTGCTCCGCGAAGTGGCCATCGGGCTGGTACACGCCCACGGCAAAGGAATTTTGCACTGCGACCTGAAGCCGGCCAACGTGCTGCTCGACCAGGACGGCAAGCCGCGGCTGGCCGATTTCGGACAGTCGCGGTTGTCGCACGAACAGTCGCCGTCGCTGGGCACGCTGTTTTATATGGCGCCCGAGCAAGCCGATTTGCAGGCCATGCCCGACGCCCGCTGGGACGTTTACGCCCTGGGCGCGCTGCTGTACGCGATGCTGACCGGCGGCCCGCCTTACCGCGACGAACGGGCCATCGACGAAATCCAGCGAGCGCCCGGCCTGGCCGAACAACTGGCGCGTTACCGCGAGTGGATCGAGCGGTCGCCCGTGCCGCGCGCTCATCGGCGCGTGCGGGGCGTCGATCGCGAGCTGGCCGATCTCGTCAGCCGTTGCCTGGCGGTCGATCCGCACAAGCGATTTGCCAACCCGCAGACGGTGGTCGATGCGCTGCGTGCCCGACGAGCGCGTCGTGCGCGGCGTCCGCTGTTGGTGCTGGGGGCCGTCGGGCCGTTGCTATTGTTGGTGGTGATGTCGGCCTTCGGCTGGGATGTGTTTGAGACGTCGCTTAGCGAATCGAGCGACGCGCTCACCCGCCGGGCGTTGGAAAGCGACCGCTTCGCCGCCCAGTTTGTGGCCGAAACCGTGGCCCGCGAAATCGACCGCCGCTGGCAGATTCTCGAAAACGTCGTGGCGGAGCCTCGGCTCCGCAGGCTGGTCGCCGAGGCTGGGCAGCGCTCTTCCGCCGACGCCGCCACCGATGAAATGCAAGCGCTGCTTGAGAGAATTGATCGGCGCAATCCGATCAGCCAGACGGATAGCTGGTTTGTGCTCGACGCGCGGGGCATTCAGATTGCCCGCAGCCCGATGCAAAAAGACACCATCGGCGTCGACTATTCGTTCCGCGATTATTTTCATGGCCGCGGGCGAGACCTGCCGCGCGGCGACCAGCCGCCGACGCCCATCGACGTGCCGTATCTTTCCATCGTTTTCGATAGCGAGGCCACTCATCTGCGCACCGTCGTGCTGTCGGTGCCGATCTTCAGCGACGAAGCGTCGCAAGGCGAGCGAAGGGTGGTAGGCGTTATCGGGCATGGCGTGGCTCTGGGGCATTTTGCCGAGTTGCGGGCCGATGAAATGTCGGGCAATAACCAAATTGCCGTGCTGATTGACGGTCGCGAAGACGCCCGAGGCCGGGCCGGCGCGATTTTGGAGCATCCCGATCTGAAGCCGCTTTTGCAAGATCCCGAGACGCCGGTCGCCCGGCTCTATCTGACCGGCGATGCGTTGTCGGACCTCGAGCGTTTGCGTCGCCTGCGCAGCGAGCGACACCTCGATCCCGCCGAAGCTCGGCGATTGAACGAGCTGGCTTGGATCGAAGACTACCGCGACCCCGTGGGCGGCGACTATGCCGGACGGTGGCTGGCAGCCATCGAACCGGTGGAAGTCAACAATCGTCCCAACGCCGCCAGCCGAGACACCGGCTGGGCCGTCATCGTGCAAGAACGCTACCAGGCGGCCATCGAGCCGGTGTCGCGGCTGCGCGATCGTCTACTATGGCGGGCCAAGCTGGCCCTGGCGGTGGTCCTGCTGGTGGTTTCGGCGACGTGGGGGTTTGTGATCGTGTTACTCAACGAGTCATCGCGGAGCGGCTGGCTCGATCGGCTGCGCCGTCGCGCCGGCGTGCCACCCGCCTCGAACACGCCCGACTCTACCGGCTACTCTGCCAGCATCTCGGCGGAACAGCGGCCACGGACAGGCGTCCGCTCTCGCACGCCGCAAGATGACAATAGTGTTTCTGGCTAAATTCGCCGCAACGTCTGCCTTTGCGCTACCAAGTGGGGATTCCCAATTGTCCGCAGATGGCACGCGCTAGCGACTCCTTGATTTCGCGATGCCGTGGCACCGCCGCACATCGTCCGTTTGCAGGATTGCGATAAATCGAGTGACGCCCGCCCTCACGATCGAGGTAACACCCCTGAAGGCGTAAATGCCGAATGAAGTCGGTCCGTTTCATGCCGCGGGCGGAAGATCAATCGTCAATGTCTCCCAGATCGCCCCGCCGATGGCGTCTTTCTTTGCGTTTTCGCGATAGCTTTCGATCAGCAGTTCGACTGCCTCCCTGATCATGTCCCGAGCTTCGTTCAGCGTCCGACCCTGCGTTACAGCACCTGGTAACTCCGGCACGGAGGCCATGAACCATCCGTCTTCGATCGGCTGGTAGACAACGGTGTATTCGTGGCGCATGATCGAGTTCTCCTCGCAGTTATCGTAGCTTCGCGAACCCGCGTCCTGCAAGGACGCCGAGGGCTCATCGACGCCCTTGCCGCAGGGCGGTGCGCCCTACGCCAGCACCGGATATCCATTCATGTGCAGCAGCCACAACAGCGGGTCGATCAGACCGACCGGGGCGATCGTGCGGCGGGTGAGATCGCGCTCGCCCAGTCCATCGAGCCCCACGGGCGTGAGCGGGAAAAACAAGAACCGCCCGCCAAACAGGTCGTCGATCTGCCGCTCGATTTGCCAGCCGGGCCACACGGTGTCGCGCAGCCAGGCCATAAGCTGAGAGCGCGCCTCGATCGACCGCACATCGGTGCCCCAGCCGATCTCACCCATGTCGCGGTAGAACTTCTCGACCACGCCGCCGCCGTGCGGATCGGCATAGGGCTGATTGACCATCAGATCGATCTTCGACACGCACAAGGCAATCGGCACGTGTACTTGCTTGCCCGCCCTGATGCCTTTGATCCGCCGCAGGTCTTCGCGGAAGCCGGCCAGGGCCTGCGATTGCGTTTCGCTGGGTTCGGTCGGATCGAGAAAAAACAAAAAGCCGTCGCCGTCGAGGGCCCGCTGCCGCTGGCGGTCTTCGATCGTCTGGCTGCGCGTCACTTCGCCCGAATAATCAAAGATATTCACCAACACGTTCGACGGCCCAAAGCCGTCGTGGTCGAGAAAGTTGAAGATCAGGGGGTGCGGAATGCGGCCCACTTGCGTGGCCATCGGCCCCAGCTTTTTGTTGAGGATCTCGTCGACCACCAGGTCGAATTCCTCGCTGCTGGTTGAGCGAATGCGCTCAAATTGCACCACAGACGGGTAATTGCCGCGGTTCAGCTCGCGATAGACCATCGCCAGCCAGTGCGTTTTGCCGGCCTGCGGGATGCCCAACGTGGGAAAGCAAAGCTTTACGTTATCGCGATACATCGCCGAAAAGGTGAACTCGCATTCTTCGTAGGGCTGTTCGGAAATCACGTTTTTGCAGCGGACCATTTCCAGCCCCGGACGGCTGGCCGTCGCGTCGTCGGCCAGCGGCTCGAACGTGCCATTGCCCAAACACAACGGGCAGGTGTCGCGGGTTTTATGCTGCCGCCGCCGCATGCCGCGCCGAAACAATACGCCGCCGCTGGTGGCCAGGCTCAGCAGGCCCAAGCCCAAGCCACCACGAATCCATCGCTGCTGCCGTCCATACGACTCGCGCAGCTCGGTGTTGCGCAGGCGGTCTTTTTGCACTTCTTCGAGTTGTTTGCTGTCGGCCTGAAGCTGGCGGGCCATACCCGACTCGATGGCCAGCTCGCGGTGCAGCCGGGCCAGCGTGTCTTCTTCGTTGTGGGTCTGGTCGAACAACCGGCTCAAGGCTTCGTCGTCGCCGTGCAGCTTGCGCCAGTGATCGCGCGCCTGGCGATGTTCGTCTTCGGCGGTCGCCTGTTTGCGACGCGATTCGACCACTTCTTTCGACAATCGGTCGTTCTCGCCAATCATCTCTTCTTGCGGCGATCGCTCGTTGTCCATGCCGCGCAGCAACAAGTGATAAAGCCGATCGCCAAACAAAAAGCTGACAAAAGTAATCAACGTCAGCACCGCCATCAGGCCGGTTAAGAACCTGGTCATGCCTAGCGCCCGGGCGCGGCCGCCGTTGAGCCAGCGGCGCAGCTCGTGGCGGCGTTCGTGCAAGGCGACCACGGCCAGGCTCGCCACGGCCACCAGTCCGAATAGCCAGAACCAGCGATTATCGACGCTCAACAGCGACGCCATTTGCCCGGCGATGCGTTGCCCCTTGCGAGCTTCGTACAACTCAAGCTGACTGTCGTAAAGTTGCGTGCGCACCTTGAGCAGTTCGGCGACCAGCGCCTGGCGGCGGTCGGCGGCTTCGTCGGCCGATCGTTCGAGTGCCGCCAGCACCGGCTGATTGTTCTGGGCCAGCAAGCGGACCAGGGCCTGACGCGAGTCGGGCTCGATGGCCTCCAATTCAGGTACGACGCCCTGCCCGGCGCCGTCTTGAAGCTGGTTGTCTCTGCGCCGCAGAAATTCGGTTTGCGCATCCGCGGTGAGCCGGGCAAGTGTGTGGTCGACCCACTGCCGCGCGAGGCTGGCGGCCTGCGAATGCGCCGCCGCCGGCGCGGGCTGATCGGCGATGGCCCGCGGCGCCGCGATCGCCAGACCGCCGGCCACGAGTCCACCAAGCATGGCACGTGCAACAACAGCCGGGCGGAATATGCGGCGATCGGGCGTCTGTGGCATGGAGCCTTTCCGAACAAGCGTGCGTGAACGGCAGTCTATGCACGATAACCCCCCGAGGGGCCGCCTGTCAAAAACCGCCGTCAAAAACCGCTGCGCGAAACAGGTGGTGTCTGAAAGTCGTGTTGCCTGCACAAATCTATGTGGCACAGCCGCCCCCGGCTGTGGTCCCCGTCTACGCCGCCGTAGGCGGCGAATCACAGCCGGGGCGGCTGTGCTACAGGCGTCTCTGGTAGCACTACTTTCAGACACTACACCGAAAACGGTTGATTCCGCTGGCGTCGCCGGCGCGGTAGAATTCCGCGTCCATTGACTTCCCTTCATCGCGGCAAGCGCCGCGATGCAACGCAACGCCAACGAAAGCGATTCATGGGCGCCGACCACCGATTCCGCTGCTATTTGGTGACCAAAACCAGCGATGGCCAATTCCGCGGCGAAGTGACTGAGCGCGGCATCGACGATTTGCCGCAGGGCGAAGTGCTGATACGCGTCGCCTATTCGTCGCTCAACTACAAAGACGCGCTCTCGGCCACCGGCCATCCCGGCGTCACGCGAAAGTTTCCCCACGTGCCGGGCATCGACGCGGCGGGCGCCGTCGCCGAAAGCCATTCGCCCGACTGGCGGCCCGGCGACGAAGTGATTGTCACCGGCTACGACCTGGGGCAAAACACCTGGGGCGGCTACGGCCAGTACATTCGCGTGCCGGCGGCTTGGATCGTCCGCAAGCCGCCGGGGTTAACGCTGCGGGAGAGCATGATTCTGGGCACCGCCGGTTTCACCGCCGGTCTCAGCCTGTGGGCGATCCGTGAACATGGTGTCGCGCCCGACATGGGCGAGGTGGTTGTGACGGGGGCGTCGGGCGGCGTCGGCAGCATTGCCGTGGCACTATTGGCGAAAGCCGGCTATCAGGTCGTCGCGTCGACCGGCAAAGCCGACGCCCATGATTTGCTCAGAGAATTGGGCGCCAGCCGAGTCGTGGGACGCGACGAGGTCGATGACCGCTCGGGAAAGCCGCTGCTCTCCGAGCGCTGGGCGGGGGCGATCGACACCGTGGGCGGCCGAACCTTGACGACCATTATACGGTCACTGCGCCGGGGCGGCGCCGTGGCCGCCTGCGGGCTGGTGGGCGGGACCGAACTGCCGTTGACGGTCTACCCGTTCATCTTGAGAAGCGCGCAGTTGATCGGCATCGGCTCGGCCGATAGTCCCTACGATCACCGCATTGCCATCTGGCAAAAGCTGGCTGGCGAGTGGAAGCTCGAGGGGCTAGACCATCTCACCACTGAAGTGACGCTCGAAACGCTCGCGCCCCAGATCGAACGAATCCTGCAAGGGCAAACCACTGGCCGAGTGATCGTTTCGGTCGCTTCGCTAGGTGAGAGCCAATAAAAACAATTGGAGGTGTCTTTCCGTCCCTTTCAGGGCCGCTGCGATCTGTGGCTGGGGAAACGGCCTTGCCGATGCCGGGCGACGGAATTTTGCATTCGCCGACTGATTGAAAGGCTGGCGGTGCGCTCGGGCGCTTGACAACCGAAACACCCCACCATAAGCTATGGGGCGAGGATTTAATAACTTCCCCGCAGATGGTACACCGTAACGTCAGCCGCAGGGGCGGTTTGCGGAGAATCAGTGCTCGAATCGGGGGAGGTTATTCAATCCGCGCCCCTTTAAGCTGCGTCTCCCCAGTCGGGGCGGCGCAATTCTTCGCATTCCGCGCGTTCTTGGTGTTGCTCGGCCGAGGGCTCGTTAATGACGACCACGAGAGCGTTTGTCAGGCCGCCATCGCGCGGCGCGGAATTCACCGCGCGGCAGCGGCGATTTTCCTTTCGTTACCGGCGCGAGGCGCCAGGCGTAATTCTGGCGACGGCTGGGCGGCGCAAACATGGTGATAAGGGCGGGACGAGCGAAGCGAGTCCCGCCCATTGCCCATTGCCCATTGCCCATTGCCCATTGCCCATTGCCCATTGCCCATTGCCCATTGCCCATTGCCCAT